>JBATMU010000314.1:0-2830 GCA_049289995.1 Rhizobiaceae bacterium
GGCGTGCTCGACCGGCTTCAGACGCTCGGCTGAGGCTCTTCGCCCATTGCCGGACCTGCCGAAACGGCGCGTCGTGCCTTCACCCATTCCATGATGGCGCGGCGGCGGCGGAAAGCAAAAATGCCAAATACAAGAAACGTGTCTGTCACGCAGGCCTTGGCAACCAGCGGCGGAATGGTGGCCGGGTCAATGCCCAGAAGCTTGCCATAAAAATCGAAGGCGAAATCATGGGTCTGGCGGGTCAGCATGGTCAGCCCGAACGACATGTCATTGGCCGACAACAGGAACCAGGCCCAGAAAAGGCCCATGGGCACGACAAACCAAATCAGTATCGCGCGCATTAGCGGCCCTTTCGCGTGAGATGAGACTGACGGCCGGACAATGGCGTCAGCAGGGAATTGTGCGCTGCTCCCGTGGCCATTTGGCGCGCGGCGCGGATGATGCGCCCCGGCCCGGCGGGAATGGCCGAAGTCAATTCGGCATTGGAAGCGGCAAAAGAGGCGGCCAGTCCGGCAAACAAGGCCGCCGACAAGCCGATGGCGAGGCTGCTGGCGGCTGCCAGCGCAAACAGGCTCAGCACTGTCAACGAGGTTGCCGCAAAAGCGAAGGCAATGCGGCTGACGCCGCCGCTGTCCATGTCGTCCGGCGCGCCGCCAAGCACCAGATCAACAGCATGCCAGGCAAACAAGACGCTGGAAAGCGCCAATAGAACCGAAACCGCGAACGCTGCAGACGGCGTTCCCGGCAGAACAAGACCCGCCAAGGGCCCGAAATGCCCCGCCCCCGAACCGCCGAGATTGACGGCGGCGGCAAGGAAGCCAAACATCGCAGCCCAATGAACGGCGAGCGCCAGCCCGACAAGTTTCGGCATGGCAAATGGCAAGGGGCGCTGATCAGACATGCAAACACAGTGAACGCAGCGGCCCGGCGTTTCAATGGTAACCCTTTTTTAAGGTTAACGGCGCGGCCCGCTTTTAAGCGGCTTCAGCCCATGTCGGGATAGAGCGTATCAACAATCAGCCGGGCGTCATGGCGGGCGCCGAGCATGCCATAGGTTCCGCGCCACTGGCCGCCCAGACGGGTCTCTACAAAGGCATCGGCAATGCGCCCTGCCCCGAGCCGCGTCAATTCGGCAGCAGCGGCGGCAAGCGCCAATTGCTCGGTCAGGATGCGTGCTGATCCTTCATCTGACAGCGCCACATCCATGGCAGCGCGAATGACGGTGAGCGTGGCAGACGAAACCGGGCCGAGATCTTCGGCAATGCCATCCAGCACTTCGTTGAACAGGTCGGGCGCGCGGCGCAGCACGCGCAGAACATCCAGCGCCATGACATTGCCCGATCCTTCCCATATCGCGTTGACCGGCGCCTCCCGGTAATGGCGGGCGAGCGCGCTTTCCTCGACATAGCCATTGCCGCCAAGGCATTCCATTGCTTCATACAACAGGGCCGGAGCGGTCTTGGTGACCCAATACTTGACCACCGGCGTCATGGCGCGGGCGAATGACGCCTCGCGGCGGCTGGATGCGGCTTCATCAAACGAGCGCGCCAAGCGGAACGACAGGGCAGCCGCACCCGCGGCATCCAGCGACAGATCAGCCAGAACCCGCGTCATCAGCGGCTGGTCGATCAGGGTTTTCTGGAAGGCCGTGCGATGACGGGCGTGATGCACAGCTTCAGCCAGCCCTGCCCGCATCAAAGCAGCAGAGCCGAGCGCGCAATCAAGCCGGGTCAGCGTCACCATGTCCATGATGGTTTTAACGCCCGCGCCCGGCGGGCCTACCAATTGGGCCGCGACATTGTCGAACTCGACCTCGGATGAAGCGTTTGACCGGTTGCCAAGCTTGTCCTTGAGCCGCTGGAATTTCAGCCCGTTGGCCTCGCCGCCTGCCAAAATGCGCGGCACGAGAAACAGCGACAGGCCTTCTTGCGCCTGCGCCAGCATGAGGAAGGCGTCGGACATCGGCGCGGACATGAACCATTTGTGGCCGGTAAGCCGGTAAATGCCCGACGGCGTGCGCTGGGCCGATGACGTATTGGCGCGCACATCAGTGCCGCCCTGCTTTTCGGTCATGCCCATGCCGAGTGTCAGGCCGGTCTTTTCGGCGGGCGCGCGGTGGCTGGGGTCATATTTGCGCGTAGTGATGCGCGGCGCCCATTCGCGGAACAAGGGCGGTGAGGCCATCAGTGCGGCGAGCGACGCATTGGTCATGGTCAGCGGGCAAAGATGGCCGCTTTCGAGCTGGCCGGCGAGGTAAAAGCGGGCGGCGCGTGCCTGATGGCGCTTGCCCTTTTCGGCCTCGTCATTTTCCCAGATCGACGAATGCAGGCCAGAGGCGACACCACGGCGCATCAGCGCGTGCCAGGCAGGATGGAAATCGACATGATCGATGCGGCGGCCCTGCCGGTCATGCGTCCTGAGTTTGGGCAGCTCGGCATTGGCTAGGCGCGCCAAATCTTGTGCTTCCGGCGTCAGCACAAATTTTCCGGCCGCATCGAGATCGGAGCGCACACCGGCGGAAAAATCCTCCGAAATCTGCACCAGAAGCGGATCTGCCCGCCAGGCATTGCCGCCGGCATAGGGCGGCGTCTGGTTGGTAACGCTGTGGTTCACGCCGTGCTCCCTGCCCGGACGCTGCATGCGCCCGCGAATCCGTTGCTTGCCCATCATAACCGCAAGCCAGCGCAAAATGGCAGGCATGCCGGAAAAACCCGGTGCGAAAACACCGGATTTCATGCCGCCGCCTTGCGGGCATGCCCCGCTTCGCCTAATGCACGGACTTGCCATGACACATCAGACGGACTTTCCGGTCTTCCCGCACCGCCATCTC
>JBATMU010000315.1:0-5615 GCA_049289995.1 Rhizobiaceae bacterium
GGACTGGACGGAGCAGGCGCCGTTTCCGGCCGAAAACCATCCGACCGACGAACATTTGATGCCGCTGTTTTTCGCCTATGGCGCGGCGGGCGAGGCGGCGGCGGCAACCCGCGCCCATGCCTCGCGGCAATTCGGCTTCTTCGCCTGGGATTCGTGGCTGTTCAATTGAGGCGGCCGTTCAACCGAGCGTGACCACAACATTGTTGATTTCTCATGTGTCATGGCCTCTATTGGCCTCAGGGAGGAACCTGCCATGCTGACCCGCCGCGCCTTCACAAGCCTGCTTGCCGCCGCGCCCGTTCTGCCGCTTGCCGCCCCGGCGCAGGCCGCGCTCAGCGATGACGGGCTGCATGTGCAGCCGTTTTTCGTCAACAGCTTTCTCGACATGACTGAAGACAAGGCGGAGGCCGAGGCCAAGGGCAAGCATTTTGCGGTGTTTTTCGAGCAGCGAGGCTGCCCCTATTGCAAGGAAATGCACGAGGTCAATCTGACCAAGCCCGAGATCCTTTCCTATGTGACCGACAATTTCGCGGCCGTGCAGATCAACCTGTTCGGCTCGCGCGAGGTCACCGATTTTGACGGCACGGTGATGGAGGAGCGGGCCTTCGCGCGCAAATGGTTCGTCAATTTCACGCCGACCATCGTGTTTTTCGCCAAGGGCGAGGCCGGCAAAGTGCCCGGACCGCAGGCCGAGGCCATCCGCATGCCGGGCTATTTCAAGCCGTTCCATTTTGTCACCATGTTTGAATTCGTGGCGGCGGAAGCCTTCAAGACCACGGATTTCCAGCGCTTCCTGCAGGAAAAGGCCGACCGCTTCGCCGCCGAGGGCAAGAAGGTCGATCTTTGGTGAAACGCCTGATCGCGGCCTTTGAAAACTCGGCCCGGGCCTTCAAGCGGCTGGCTGCACAGGAAACGGCGTTCCGTCAGGAAATGGCAGTGCTGATTTTGGCGCTGGCTGCCGGCTGGTTTCTGGCGCAGAGCCTTGGCCATTACGGCCTTTTGGTCGGCGTGCTCGTGCTGGTGCTGATCGTCGAAGTGCTCAATACCGGCCTTGAAGCGGTGTGCGATGCGGTTACGCTGGAAAACCATGCCGAGATCGGCTTTGCCAAGGATTGCGGTTCGCTGGCGGTGCTGATGTCCATTGGCTGCGCCGGCGCGGTCTGGGCCCATGCGGTTTTTGCCGCGCTGGTTTGAAGTCCGCCGCGGAAACCGCCATAACCGCGCAAAATCATGAAATCGTGAACAATAATTCCGGTTTGCCACTGGCTTGAGCTGCGCTGCTCCGCTACCTTACGTTTAGGGAAGGGGAATCCAAAATTCGGTTTTGCTGCGCCACCCGCCTTTGCGTCTGGAATGAGCCTGCCTGCAGCGTGCAGCGATCGGGTCATCCGGACATTTCCGGGTTGCGCTCATGACCGAAACCCAGCTCGAACACCGCAAAGCCTTGCCTGCCGACTTCCGCGCCCTGATTGACCTCTATCCGCGCGCCGATTGGGCAAGCCATCCCAATGTCGGCGGCATGGCCGCTTTCTGGCTGACCCGGCATGACATGTTCCGCGGCATTTCCGGCGTGCTCGGCCAATCGCTGGGCGAGGTGACGGCGGGGCGGCAAAGCGGGCCGGAATTCATGAAGTTCTTCATGCCGCGGCTTGAGTTCTTTTTAAGTTCGCTGCGCGGCCATCATGAAGTGGAGGACATGCACTATTTCCCGGTTTTTGCAGCGGCCGAACCAAAGCTCAAGCGTGGTTTCGACATGCTTGACCGTGACCACCATGTGCTGCACGACGCGCTCGACGCCAATGCCGATGGCGCCAACGGGCTATTGGCCGCCAAGGGCAAGGACGCGTTCGATCGCCAGCTCGAAGCATTCGCCGGCGGCGCCACGCGCCTTGTCGGCTTTTTGGGCCGCCATCTCGAAGACGAGGAAGACCTCATCATCCCGCTGATCCTTGACAGGGGCGATGCGGCGCTCGGCGGTATCTGAACCGCTTGCGGCCATGCTTTGGCCGCGCTAACCCTTGGCCATCATGACAAGAGACATTCTCCGCATCGCCGTCGCCCAGCTCAATCCCGTGGTTGGCGACATTTCCGGCAATCTGGCCATGGCGCGCGAGGCTCGGGCCGACGCCGCCCGGCAGGGCGCGGACCTGGTGCTGATGACCGAAATGTTCCTTGCCGGTTATCCCAGCGAGGATCTGGTGCTGAAGCCGGCGTTTACGGCGGCCTGCGAAAAAGCGGCGCTGGACTTTGCCAGGGACACTGCCGATGGCGGGCCGGGGGTCATCATCGGCCTGCCGCTTGCGCGCAAATCCGGCATCCACAATTCCATCATGGTGCTGGATGGCGGCAAGGTGATTGCCGAGCGCTACAAGCGCGACCTGCCCAATTACGGCGAGTTCGACGAAAAGCGGGTGTTTGCGCCCGCGCCCGACTTGCAGGGCCCGGTCAATTTCCGCGGCGTGCGCATCGGCGTGCCGATCTGCGAGGACATCTGGGGCGGCCACGACATCTGCGAGACGCTGGCCGAAAGCGGCGCGGAAATCCTGCTGGTGCCCAACGGCTCGCCCTATCACCGCGACAAGATCGACGTGCGCCACCAGATCGTCATCCGCCAGGTCATCGAGAGCGGTCTGCCGATGATCTATGCCAACCAGTTTGGCGGCCAGGACGAGCTGGTGTTCGACGGAGCGTCGTTCGCCATCCATGCCGACAAGACGCTGGCCTTCCAGATGAGCCAGTTTGAGGCCAATCTGTCGGTCACCGAATGGCGCAGGACCGGCAAGACCTGGCGCTGCGCCTCGGGCCCGATGTCAAAGCTGCCGGAAAACGAGGAGGCCGACTGGCGGGCCTGCATGACCGGCCTGCGCGACTATGTGAACAAGAACGGTTTCAAGAATGTCGTGCTCGGCCTGTCGGGCGGGGTGGATTCGGCCATTTGCGCAGCGCTCGCCGTTGATGCCTTGGGCGAAGAGCGGGTGCATTGCGTCATGCTGCCCTACCGCTACACTTCAAAGGACAGTTTTGCCGATGCCGAAGCCTGCGCCCGCGCCCTTGGCTGCCGCTATGAAACCGTGTCGATCTTCGAGCCGGTGGATGGTTTCCTGAAAACCCTTGAGCAGACCTTTGCCGGCACGCCCTCGGGCATTACCGAGGAAAACCTGCAGAGCCGGGCGCGCGGCGTCATCCTGATGGCCATTTCCAACAAGTTCGGCTCGATGGTGGTGACCACCGGCAACAAGAGCGAAATGTCGGTGGGCTATGCCACGCTCTACGGCGACATGAATGGCGGCTTCAATCCGATCAAGGACCTTTACAAGATGCAGGTCTATGGGCTTGCCAAATGGCGCAACGGCCAGGTGCCGCCCGGCGCGCTGGGGCCTTCGGGCGAGGTGATCCCGCAGAACATTCTCGACAAGGCGCCATCGGCCGAATTGCGGCCCAACCAGACCGACCAGGATTCGCTGCCGCCCTATCCGGTGCTCGACGACATCCTGGAATGCCTGGTCGAAAACGAAATGGGCGTGGAGGCAATCATCGCGCGCGGCCATGACCGGGCGACGGTGACGCGGGTGGAAAACCTGCTCTACATTGCCGAATACAAGCGCCGCCAGGCCGCGCCCGGTGTGAAAATCACCAAGAAGCCGTTCGGCCGCGACCGCCGCTATCCGATCACCAACAAATTCCGCGACAGAGGCTGAAAAGCTGGGGTTGACTACTGGCTCAGCGTCATGCCTTTCGGATAGCCGGGATCGCCCTTGCAGCGCATCACCCATTTGGCGCAGCCGTCATCGGTCCACCTGTCGCACATCATCAGGCAGCTTTTGTCGATGGGTTTCCGCGCCTTGACCGTGATCGGCGCGGGCTGTGCCAGTTCTATGCCGATCGGGCGCGGGGCGGGTGAAAATCCGGCAACAGCCAGAAGGCCGGCGGGTGCGAACAGCGCGGCCGGCAGGATGGAATTCAACACAAGGCGCTTGGCGACGGTGAACATTTGAGCCTCCATCGGGCGCGAACCTGCGCCCATGGCCATGGGTCGCACGCAAGGGCGGGAAGGTTCATGACCCGCGCGGGGGATGGATCACTTTACCGGCCCGAAATTGCGGACTAGCTTTCAATTTCCGGGTGAATCGCGAGGAGATGGGAAGCGATGGTTGATTGTGCATGGATTGCCGAATGAATAGATCGTAATGCTTAGATAAACTCTGATTATAAAAAATTCGCGGATAGCAAAGAGAGCTTGAATGTTAAGGCCGAAATTCGACTATAGCGCAAATTTATTTTTCGCTATGATTCAATATATGATCATTTGGTTTGGATATTATTTGACTAAATGCAAATCTTACTGCGAAAGAAGCGTCTTTTCTGAATATTGGCCTATTCAGCCAAATTATGCAAAAAAAGGATTTACATCTGGAGAGGCTATTTATGTATTTGAAAATATTGCTAATATTTCTGGAACAATGGTATATTTTTTAATATATTATTTAATATCAGCGGCTTTAATTTTATATTATTCTGAATTTAGAAGCAAGCAGGCACAGCGTGTTGAAAGAGTTAGTATATTATTTTTCATTGGCGCCTTGATAATTTGGTTGCTTAACAAGCCGCTTATTTCTGAGAATGGAAGATTTTTAATGTATTGGTATAATTATAATTCCGGGCTATTTATAAATCTGTGGATATTTTGCTTGCACAATTTTTTGTTTGTTTATGCACTGACATTTAGTGCGATGTCATTTGCTATGCTCTTAATACGCGAAATCAAAGAGGGGCGTTATAAAGATAATTAATGATTGCGCGAAAAAACAACGATTAGAGATAATATATAAGACTAAAAAATGTCTCTCTAAATGATTTTATAATAATAACGCTATATCATGGTTGCGTGCGGGATTAAATATTTGTCAGTATAAGGTAATATATTTATACGCACTCTTATTCATTCGTACTCATTGATACCATGTAGGATGTTTACACTGGACGGTGACTTACGCTGCAATATTATGTGTGGCCGACGGTTAAATACAGGGTGGCCCGGTTTGCGGACTATGTAGGATTCGCTTGCTGCAATTGGCGAATTTCAAATTTTCGGGCCGACCGGGAGACGGCTTGGGCGAAAGTGATCAGGTGCCGAGCAGGCGCAGGTTCGCGCCCATGGCCATCGGTCGCACGAAAGCGCCGGAAGGTTCATAACCCGTGCGGGGAATGGCGCGATTATTCCGGACTTGCTTATTCTGGCGAGACCGCCTATATTTTTGGCGAAATAGCCAAGGCGGTTCAAGAAATGGGTTCCCTCGGATTTCAGGTCAAGCAGGCCCCATCAAGACACTTAAAACAGTCGCTGGCTGGCCTTCGCTTGGCGATTCTTTCGGATACGATGGATGCATCCGTGGCGATGGATACAGCCATTCGTGACGGCCTGCCGGTTGAGTTGGCACTTGCGCTTGCTCAGTCGGGCGAAATCGACATTGATGCGATGATTGCCCACAATGTCCTGCCGCGCAAAACATGGGAATCGGCGCTGAAGTCTGGCGCGGCGGTTTTAACGCCCGCAAATTCCGAACGGTTTTTGCGCGTGGCGCGGGTTACGGCGCTGGCGCGGCAGACCTTTGGCG
>JBATMU010000316.1:0-4369 GCA_049289995.1 Rhizobiaceae bacterium
TGGAAAACCATTGAAATTTCGAAAGCCCAGATTGACCGCTGCCGCTACATGACCTTGCCGCGCACCGGTCAGGGTGAGGCAACCCTTGAACAACACCGGCAAATCATCCGTGCGCTCAACAGCGGCGACCCCGAACTGGCGGGGTCTGCGATGCGGGCGCATCTTGATTCAGCCTATCGCAGCGCCGTTGCCGTGCTCGACGCCCCGGTGCTGGCCGAAGCCGATGCGTGACGACATCGCACACCGCATCTCGGCGATCCCCGAAGGCTGTTCGATAATCCTGTTGTTCAGTTTCTTGTCGGTTGCTGGAGCATGCATCCGCCAATATGCACGCCGCCAAATGATGTACGGATTTGGGAGTTGGGCATGAGCATTGACACGGCGGAAGGCACCATTCGCCTTCATGAGAAAGACAATGTCATTGTGCTGACCAAGGCGTTCCCGGCTGGCTCGCGGCCAGCAGGCGCCGGCAACACGCTGACCCGCAACACACCGTCGGGTCACAAGGTCGCGACAGCTGACATTGCTGTTGGCATGCCTGTCATCAAGTTCGGCCAGATCATCGGCTATGCATCCGAGCCCATTCTGACCGGAGATCACATTCACACCCACAATTGTTCAATGGGTGCACACGATCAGAACTACCGGATCGGCGAAGATTTCAAGCCGGTTGACCATTTTCCGGCGGCCGAATGCCCGACCTTCATGGGCTACCGCCGCGCGGATGGCGGCGCTGGCACGCGCAATTACATTGCGCTTTGCGCGACCGTGAACTGCTCGGCAACCGTGGTGCGCCACATTGCCGACCACTTCAACCGCTCCGGCTTTCTTGACGACTACCCGAATGTCGATGGCGTGATAGCGTTGGCGCACGGCACGGGCTGTGGCATCGCTTCTTCCGGCGACGGGTATGACGCCCTGCAGCGTGTCCTTTGGGGACACGCCACGCACCCGAATGTCGGGGCGGCGATTTTCATCGGCCTTGGCTGCGAAGTCATGCAGGTCAGCCGGATGAAAGCGATGTTCGGCTCTTCGGGGCAAGAGCGTTTTCACGGCCTGACCATTCAGGAAACCGGCGGCACCCGCAAAACCATTGCTGCCTGCATCGAGGCGATCAAAGCATTGCTGCCAACGGTCAACAATGTTGAACGGGTGGCCATTCCGATCAGCGAATTGACACTCGGATTGCAGTGCGGCGGCTCGGACGGCTTCTCCGGCATCACTGCAAATCCGGCGCTCGGCGCGATGACTGATCTTCTCGTGCGCCATGGCGGCACTGCACTCCTGTCTGAAACACCGGAAATCTACGGCGCTGAGCAATTGCTGGTGCGCCGCGCGTCTTCGCAGGAAGTGGGCGAAAAGCTGATTGCGCGCATCCGCTGGTGGGAAAACTACACCGCCGTCAATGGTGGTTCGATGGACAACAACCCGTCGCCCGGCAACAAGGCCGGCGGGCTTACCACCATCCTGGAAAAATCGCTTGGCGCTGCGGCCAAAGGCGGCACCCTGGCCCTTGTTGACGTGCTTCTTTACGGTGAGAAGGTGAAAAAGCGCGGCTTTGTATTCATGGATTCGCCCGGCTACGATCCGGTCTCCGCTACCGGCCAGATTGCCTCCGGCTCACAGCTTGTCGTTTTCACAACAGGGCGCGGCTCGGCCTTCGGCTCCAAGCCTGCGCCGACGATCAAGCTTGCCACCAATTCGGCCATGTACCGCATGTTGGTCGAAGACATGGATCTCAATTGCGGCGACATCATTGACGGAAGCGTATCGATTGCCGCCAAAGGCCGGGAAATCCTCAACGAGGTGATTGCGGTCGCATCTGGCAAGAAGAGCAAGAGCGAAGCGCTTGGCCTTGGCGACAACGAATTCGTGCCATGGCAAATCGGCGCGACGATGTAGGCAACAAGGCTCAGCGACGATTGTAAAACGCCAGCGCCGTGCCGCCGAAGACTTTGCCCCTGTTCGCATTATCGAGCCCATCGCAAAGCGAATTGGCTGCGAGATGCCAAGCGCCGTAGTCTGACTGAAGCAGGCACACCGGCCAGTCCGATCCCCACATCACCCGGTCCGGCCCGAACGCACCCAGCACATGCGCTGCATAGGGCCGGAGCTTTTCAGCTGACCATCCGCCCAGTGTTTCAGTGACAATGCCTGAAAGTTTGCAAAAGGCGCCGGTCTCCCGCGCCAGCCGCGCCATGCCTTTCGCCCAGAAATCAAACCCGGCATCCTTGGTTCCCGCATTGCCGATCTGTGGTTTCATGCAATGGTCAATGACGGCCCGCAGATCCGGGTAGCGTTTGAAGACTGTCAGGAAGTTTTCCAGGTGACGTGGAAAGCCCAGCGCGTCGAATGTCAGATCAAGGTCGACCAGTGCCGAAAATGCCCATTGCACATCCTTGCGCAACATCCAGCCATCGTCGGCGATGTCCTGGATCATCGGCCGGACACCGGCGAATTTCGGATGGCTTTTCAACCGCTGCAATTGGCCAAGATGGCCTTTGTTTTCAAAATCAATCCAGCCAACGACGGCAGCCACCGACGGTGTCGCGTCAGCAATGCCCAGCAAATATTCCGTCTCTTCAATGGTCTGCGCCGCCTGAACGAGGATGGTTTTGCTGATCCCATGCGCATCGAGCAGGGGCGCCAGATCCAGCGGGCCGTAGGTGCGCGTCAACACCGGATGATCGCCGGGCATCCAGTGATAGTCCTTGCGCGCAGGATCCCAAAAATGGTGATGGGCGTCCACTCTGATCATGATCACCTGATCCTTGCTGTCATGGCGTAGGCGCATCCTCGCGGATTAGCCCTTCAAGCTTCAGGTCATGCCACAGCCCGGCCGGAATACGCACGTTCAGGATTTCGCGGTTCTGGATCACTTCGGCCGTGCTCTGACCGCCGGGTATGACCGACACGACGCTGGGATGAAACAGCGGAAACTGTAGCGCGGCGCTGATCATCGCCACGCCATGCCTTGCGCAAACGCCATGAATGCGCGTCACGCGTTCTATAACCCCTGCGGGTGCAGCCGAGTAGTTATAATATGCTCCTGCCGTCGGCCCGGAAGCCAGAATGCCGGAATTGTAGGGCCCGCCCAATATGATGCCTATACCGCGCTTTTGGCACAGCGGCAGGAAGCTCTGCAGGGAGTCCTGCTCAAGAAGCGTATAACGCCCGGCAAGCAGGAAAAGGTCAAAATCCCCGCGCTCCGCCAACACCTGGCAAACCTGCCATTCATTGACGCCCGCGCCGAACGCCTTGATCACACCCTGATCGCGCAGCGACAGCATCGCATAATAGCCTGAGCGCATGAATTCTTCGATCCGCGCATCGGACGCTGCCTTGCTGCCATGGGTGAATATGCAAAGGTCATGCGCCAGCAGGATTTCTACACTATCAAGGCCCAGCCTTTCGAGCGAGGCCTCAAACGAGCGCATCACGCCGTCATAGGAGTAGTCGAACACCTCGCGGCGTGACGGTGTTTCGAAAAACTTGCCAATGCCGGTCCGCTCCTCAGGCTTGCACACCTTCAGCAGGCGGCCGGCCTTGGTTGTCACGGCGTACTCGTCGCGCTTCTTTGAACGCAGAAAACTGTTCAGCCTGGTCTCGGCAAGCCCCAGGCCGTATAACGGTGCGGTGTCGTAGTAGCGGCAGCCGCTTTTCCAGGCGGCCTCCAGCACATCTTGCGCCTGCGCATCGGAAACGGCCCTGTACAGGTTGCCAAGCGGGGCAGAGCCAAATCCCAGCTCTGTGAAATCAATTCCGCCATTGCCGATCCGGTCAAAGTGCCTGCGCTTCACTGAACAATCCTCCGCATGTCAACTGTTAAATCAGTATGAAACTCAGGGATTTGTCCAGACGCTGCGTTGATAAACACAGAAGATCCAGCGATTTGGATGGGCCGCCGCCCGGCAGGCAAACCCAAACTGCGTGATAGGGCCGCCGGGGCAAGTTGCGTGATCTGCAGATCACCAAACAAACCAAATTCTCGCGATCAGCTTGGCAAGCCTATAAAGCCTGAGCTGACTTGCTTCGACGGTCGAACTGTCCCCCGTCGACTTCGAACGGCACCAGGAAATGAAAGCCGAGGGCGTCTAGAAAACTCGGGGTTGAACACCAACGCTCTCCCGACCCCGCACTTGTCGACCTGATTGTTCGTGCACAGGCCTGCCTGCATCTCTTGACCAGCGAAGAAGATTGCTCACTTTCAAGGGTGGCGAAACGCCTCGGCACTAACCTGTACGAAATCAGCCGTATCCTGCCGCTCGCCTTCCTTGCACCAAAGATAACCAAAGCAATCCTCAACGGAACTCAGCCTGTTGAGCTGAATGCACATCGTCTGTCGCGGCTGACTGACCTTCCGGTCACT
>JBATMU010000317.1:0-5213 GCA_049289995.1 Rhizobiaceae bacterium
CACGCCGAGCCGTTTGATTTCGTCTTCATTGTGCAGCGTGGCATTGGTGACCACCACGCCGCCGACCGTGACCGGCGCAAGCCGCGCCACCGGCGTGTGCGCACCTGTCCGCCCGACCTGGATGTCGATTGCCAGAAGTACGGTTGTGGCTTTTTCGGCCGGGAATTTGTGGGCGATGGCCCAGCGCGGGCTGCGCGACACAAAGCCCAGCCGCCTCTGCAGGCCGAGATCGTCGACCTTGTAGACCACGCCATCAATGTCATAGCCCAGCGTAGCCCGCTGCGCCTCGATGCTGCGATAGACGGACAACAAGTCATCGGCACTTTCACAGCGCCGCATCAATGGGTTGACCTTGAATCCGAAGCCCTGGAAAGCCGCAACCATGCCCGTCTGCGTATCCGCCGGCATTTCGCTCATCTCGCCCCAGGCATAGGCGAAAAACCGCAAGGGCCGGCTTGCCGTAACCGCCGAATCAAGTTGGCGCAGCGAGCCTGCCGCGCCATTGCGCGGATTGGCGATTTCCGGCTTGCCCTCGGCGCGATGGCGCGCGTTGAGCGCAGCGAAGTCGGCATGGGTCATGTAAACTTCGCCGCGCACCTCCAGAACGTCCGGGAAGTTGCCCGTCAGCCTTTGCGGAATATCGCCAATGGTCATGGCGTTGACGGTGACATTTTCGCCCACTGCGCCATCGCCGCGCGTTGCCGCCGAGACGAGCCGGCCGTTCTCATAGCGCAGCGACAGCGACAGCCCGTCGATTTTCGGCTCGGCGGTGATGGCCAGCGGCTGCAGCGGATCAAGGTTGAGAAAGCGCCGCACCCGAGCAACGAAATCATGCGCGTCCTGATCGGCAAACGCGTTGTCGAGCGACAGCATCGGCACGGAATGGGCGATCTTTTCGAATTTCTCGGAGACCGCAAAGCCCACCGACCTGCTTGGCGAATCCGCCCGCGCCAATCCGGGAAACCGCGCCTCGATGTCTGCGTTGCGCCGCCTGAGCGCATCGTAGTCGGCATCCGATATCAGCGGCGCGTCCTCGCCGTGATAGCGCCGGTCATGTTCGGCAATTTCAGCGGCCAGCCGCGCCAACTCAGTGGCAGCTTCAATCTCGGTCAGGCTATCGGCAGGCTTTTCAGTCGGCATGGGCGCAATCCGTTGGCTGCGCAAACTAGGCTGCCGCGCGCCAAGCCTCAAGCGCTTTAGACCGGCAATTCAGCGTTCTCAGCTTGATCCTGACATCAGCCGCTCCGCCGCTGCGCGCGCTTCGGCGGTGATTGTCGCGCCAGCCAGCATGCGGGCGATTTCCTCGGCGCGGGCCGGTCGGTCCATTTCGGTTACCCCGGTGGCGACGCGCTCGCCGGCTTTCGCGTCCTTGGAGATGAGGTAGTGCGTGGCGGCGCGCGCGGCCACCTGCGGCGCGTGGGTGACCGACAGCACCTGCACCTTTTCAGCCAGCCGTTTCAGCCGCTGGCCGATGGCGTCAGCCACCGCCCCGCCCACGCCGGTATCGATCTCGTCGAACACCAGCGTCGGCGCCGAGCCGCGGTCGGCCAGAACAACTTTCAGCGCCAGAAGAAAGCGTGACAGCTCGCCGCCCGAGGCCACCTTCATCATCGGGCCGGGCCGCGTGCCGGGATTGGTGCGCACCCAGAATTCAACGGCGTCTATGCCTTCGGCCTGCCGGCTTGCCGCATCGCTGGTCATTTCGGTCAGAAATTCAGCCCGTTCCAGCTTCAGTTCGGGCAGTTCTGCCATGACGGACGCGCACAGATCGTCGGCGGCGGCCCGGCGGCGTTCCGAAAGATGGGCGGCAGCGCGGTCATAAAGGCCTTCTGCCGCCTGCGCAGCTTTTTCGAGGCCGCCCAAGCGGCTTTCCCCGGCATCGAGATCGGCAAGGTCCGCCGCCATCCGGTCGCGCAATTGCGCAAGGTCATCAACCGGCACATTGTGCTTGCGCCCGGCGGCGCGGAGCGCGAACAGCCGTTCCTCGGCGGTTTCCAAACGGCGCGGATCAAACTCGATTGCCCGCATTGCCGCGTCCACCGCCGTGCGCGCCTCGTCCAGCGCCGTCAGCGCCGCATCGATTGCGATGGTCACATTTTCCAGCAGGCCCGGCGCTTCGGCCTGCTTGCGCAGCAAGCGCCGGTGCAGCGAGGCAAGCCCCGGAATGGGCGAATTTGTCCCGCCCAGCGCATCCTCGGCTTCGGCCACATCCGAGGCGATCTTTTCCGATTTCATCATTCGGGCGCGTTCGTCGGCCAAAGCCGTTTCCTCGCCCGGTTCCGGCTCCAGCGCGTTGAGCTCGCTGACTGCCGCGCGCAGATAATCGGCTTCGCGCGCCGCCTGCGCCACACGCGCCTTGTGGGCGGCAAGCTCGGCCTGCGCCTGTTTCCAGCTCTCATGCAGCGCCCGCACATGCCGCACCTCGCCGCCCAGCCCGCCAAAGGCGTCAACCAGATCGCGGTGTGCGGCTGGATCAACCAGCGCGCGCTCGTCATGCTGGCCGTGGATTTCCACCAGTGCATGGCCGATGCGCCGCACCAGGCTGACGCTGGCCGGCTGATCGTTGATGAAGACCCGCGTGCGCCCATCCGCACCCTGCATGCGCCTGAGCACGATGTCGCCATCCGCATCCACGCCGTTTTCCGAGAGGATTGCCCGCGCTTCGTGGTTGAGCGGCACGTCAAAAGCGGCGGTGACCTGGCCCTGGGCCGCGCCATGCCTGACCAGCGAACCATCGCCGCGCCCGCCCAGCGCCAACGCCAAGGCGTCAAGCAGGATGGATTTGCCCGCACCCGTCTCGCCGGTCAGCACCGACAGCCCGGCAGAAAAGCCGATGTCGAGCCGCTCGATCAGGACGATATCGCGGATCGACAAATGCGAAAGCATGGTTTGGCCGGTCAGGAACCGGCGACGGCAGCCGCCGCGCGGGAAATCCACGAGCCCTTGTTTTCGCGCGGCTCAAGCCCGCCCGACTGCAAGAGCTTGTAGGTGGCCGCATACCATTCGCTGTCCGGGAAGTTGTGGCCAAGAACGGCTGCGGCGGTCTGCGCCTCGGAGGCGAGGCCCATGGCATAATAGGCTTCCGCCAGACGCGACAGCGCCTCTTCGGCCTGCCTTGTGCTGCCGTAGTTTTCAACAACGATGCGGAACCGCTTGATGGCGGCAGTGTATTCGCGCCGCTCGAGATAATAACGGCCGATCTGCATTTCCTTGCCGGCCATCTGGTCGCGCGCAAAGCGGATCTTGGTCTTGGCGTCCTCGACATATTCCGAATCAGGCCAGCGCTGCACCAGTTCATCCATGGCTTCGATGGTCTTGCGCGCTTCCTTCTGGTCGGTGGTCACGTCGCGGATCTGCCGGTACCAGGCGAGGCCGATGATATATTGCGCATAGGGCGCTTCGGCATCGGCAGGATAAAGCGTCAGGAAGCGCTTTGCCGCCAGGATGGCCTCATCATAGCGGTTCATGCGGTATTGGGTGAACGCCCCCATGACCAGCGACTTGCGGGCAAATTCCGAATAGGGATGCTGCCGGTCAACCGCATCGAACTTCTTGGCAGCTTCTGCAAGCCGGCCGGCATTCAGATTGGCGAGACCCTGATTGAACAACTGGTCGGCAGGATCGTTCTGTTCGACAAGATTGGCCAGATCAACATCATTGTTCGACGAGCAGCCAGCGAGACCGCCGATGAGAACAATGGCGGCAAAAACGCCCGTGGCGTGCCGGACAAAGGAAAATTTGCTGGCTGAAGTCATGGAATGCGCTGACCTTCCGGTGCTGTCGGCAGACAGTTTCAATCGCTGTCTAAATCACAACAGCGTCCTGCCGGCAACGCCATCGCCTTTCAATGGCGCATTTTTAAGGCAGGATCGCCAAAGATGTCAGAGCGTCCACGGCGCATAAACCGGCGCATTGACCGCAATCAGTTCGGCGGCGCGATTGACGCCGCGGCGATTGGCTTCGACGATTTCAAAAGCTGAATCATCGGAAAGCAGGCGGCGAAGGGCGGCGGCATTGAGCTTGTGACCGCCGCGATAGGAGCGGAAGCAGCCGATGAAGCGGGCCCCGGCAAGCGCCAGATCCCCCAGTGCATCCAGCGTCTTGTGCCGCACGAATTCATCACGGTAACGCAAGCCGCCTGGATTGATGACCGCGTGGTCATCACCGATCACCACGGAATTGTCGAGCGACGAGCCGAGCGCAAATCCTGCCGACCACAGCCGCTCCACATCCTTCATGAACCCGAAGGTGCGCGCATTGGCAAGTTCGCTGCGAAAGGTTTCCGGCGTGATGTCAGCGGCAAAAGCCTGGCGGCCGATGGCCGGGCTTTCAAAATCGATTTCGACCTCAAAGCGGGTGCCGCCATAGGGACGAAATTCCGCCCATGAACCGCCTGCCTCGATGCGGACGGGTTTCAAAACGCGGATGAAACGGCGCTTTTGGTCTTGGATATCGAGACCGGCCTGATCAAGCGCCTCGACAATGAGCCGCGCGCTGCCGTCGAGAATGGGAACTTCGCCGCCATCGATTTCGATGACGAGATTGTCGATGCCAAGTCCGGTGATCGTCGCCATCAGATGCTCGACAGTGCCGACATGCAGCCCGGAGGGATCGCCAAGCACGGTGCACAAATCGGTGGAGCCGACTTCGCTCACCAGCGCCCGTATATCGCGGCTGGCGCCATTGTTGCCGGTGCGCTGGAAAACAATGCCAGTATCGGGATCGGCGGGGTGAAATTGCATGGAAACGGCATTGCCGCCATGAACACCTATGCCTGACAGGGAAACCGACGATCGAATCGTCGCCTGAAAACCGTTCAATTCAAACCCCATCAGCCCGCCCCAGAATGACCGTCTTCATCCCCGTAAGGATGCGCGGCGATTTATTATCTGACAGCTGGATACCCGTCCCTGATTCCATGCTGCCGGTGCTAGACAGGCTGGAAGATACCGGGACGGCCGGGATACGCCAAATCACGCTTCATTACTCCGTGTAACGGCGGTGTAACAAACTGCCGGCCTCCATACTCGGCGGAAGCAGCCGCAAAACCGCCCGGAATTAGCTTCCGGGCGGTTGCCGGTTTGAAATCAGCTCGACTGGCGGCGCAGGAATGCCGGAATTTCGAACTGCTCATCGTCATGGGCCGGGCGCGCCTGCGCCACCGGGCGGCCCTGTTCGTCAAGCTGGCCGCGGCGCGGCGCATAGATCTGGGC
>JBATMU010000318.1:0-11964 GCA_049289995.1 Rhizobiaceae bacterium
GCTCATATGGGCGACCAGCGTCGGCCCGAACAGTGCGACTTCGACCAAGAGCGACAGGGTCAGCGCAATAACCAGCGAAATGCCCAGGCGAATGGCCAGACGCGCCAGCCGGCCAAACGGAATGGCACGCAGCCAGGACCCGCTGCGCTGCGGCGAAAGATCATGTAGCATGCCCATGTCATACCAGTCGGCCTGAAACAGCGCCCGGTCGAACAGCACCACGATCAAACCGACCAGCATTGCGGCCATGGCGGTGACCAGCGCGCCATCCAGGAAATAGGAGAGCGAAAAATACGTCACGGACGTCACGAAAGCGAAGGACAGGATCAGCGACATGCCGAGCTGGACGGCCCAAATCCGGTCGCTGCCAGGACATTGGCGGATGACCTCCCGGTCAACCCCGGCAATGAAGCACAAAACAGAAAACATCAGCGCGCCCGCTCCTGCCGCAGCCGAATCTTGTCGGCGTTTACCCAATCTTTGCGCCATGCGTCCAAAATCGGACAATCAGTACAAAGAGTTCCGGGAATCAGCATGAGCAGCGCCATCATAGGCCATTTCGCCTCTTGTCCCCACCCTTCCCTTCACGACATTTCTGTTCACGTGGTCAATCGTGCGCGGATCGGCGAATTCCCGGCAGCAAAAAGCGCTTCACTCGATGACGCGATAACAGCGTTGAGGCTAGAAATCCTCTTTCACGCCGAGCAGCCTGACGACAGCCGCGACCTCACGGCGCTGATGCGGCTGGTTGATCTTCATGCCGAATTGACGGCGCTGAAAGCCGCATCCTGAATATTGCACCCAAGGGCATCCACGCCTAAACAGGCGCAATGAGCGACCGTCCCAAAAGCCACACCCCCAAAGACAGCCATTACGCCACCTTGCGCCGCGCCCATCGTGACAGCGCCCGCGAGGCTGGCAAGGCTGCACCGGTTTCAGTGGAAAACCCGCCTGAGGGTCAAGTGCGGCTTTATGGCCTGCACACGGTGCGCGCTGCCCTTTCCAACCCTGCCCGCAAGATCCGCATCCTGCGCGCAACCCGCAATGCGCTGGCCCGGCTGGAAATCGACGAAGCCGCCAAACACGCTTTCACCCTGGAAATCTGCGAACCACGCGCGCTCGACCGCCTGTGCGGGCCGGACGCCGTGCATCAGGGCGCAGTGATCGACGCTTTCCCGCTCAAGACCAAGGCGCTGTCCGCGCTCGCAGGCTCGCCGCTGGTTTTGGTGCTCGATCAGGTCACCGATCCGCACAATGTCGGGGCTATTGTCCGTTCGGCAGTCGCCTTCGGAGCCGGCGCGATCATCACCACCTCGCGCCATTCCCCTTCGGAATCCGGCGTATTGGCCAAGGCCGCCTCGGGCGCGCTCGAACATATCGACATGATCGAAGTTCGGAACCTCGCTGAAGCCCTGGACACACTGGCCGAAACCGGATTTCAGACCATAGGTCTTGATTCCGAAGGGCCGCTGGAACTTGAGCCGACTTTTTCCGGAGGGCGGCTTGCGCTGGTTCTGGGAGCGGAAGGCAAGGGCTTGCGCCAGAAAACCCGTGAAACCGTTCACGCGCTCGCAAGGCTCGATATGCCCGGCGCGATCCATTCGCTCAATGTGTCGAATGCCGCCGCCATTTCGCTTTATGCGGCGCGGCGCCATCTCGCCGCAGCAAAGGCCTGAGCCATGTCGCCGGACGATATCCAGGACATGTTTGCCGCTCTCGGTACGGTCAGCGTGAAAAAGATGTTCGGCGGCAAGGGCGTCTATTCGGACGGCATGATCATCGCAGTCGAAGTCGACGGCGACATCCTGCTCAAGGCCGATGCGGCAAGCGCGCCGGATTTTGCGGCGGCCGGCTGCCGCCAATGGACCTATGACGGCAAAAAGGGGCCTGTCAAAATGCCTTACTGGTCCATCCCGGATTCCGCCCTGGATGATCCGGGCGAAATGTCCCGTTGGGCGCGGCTGGCAAAAGACGCCGCGCTGCGTTCCCGAAAGTAACCTTGCGCCGGCAATCAGGCAGGATCAGACCCGGCCCATGATTTTCATGAAATCCGGCAGATCATCGCCGAAGCCGACCGTATCATTTGGACCCATGTCATCGCGGCGCGGACGCTCCTCGCGGCGCGGCCGGTCTTCACGTGATCTGTCATCGCGCGGCCGCTCATTGCGGGCTGGTCTTGCCTCGGCGTCCGGGCGATCCGCCCTCGGCTCGCGCTTGGCGGCGTTGTCGTCCCGGATGGCCTGCTTGCGCTGCGGACGCTCTGTTACAGGCTTTTCCGCCAGTGCCGCGGCTTCCCGCTCGGCGGCTTTGGCTTCGGCTACCGCCGGATTGTGATCGACGCGCGGTGCATGGTCACGCCGCGAGGCCGGTTCGCGGCGGCTTTTTGTGGCGCGCTCGCGGCCCCTGCCCTTGCGCTCGTCGTCACCCGGTTCGGGCGGCGGCAAGGTGGTCAGGTCGCCGTCATGCCATTCGATGCCCTTGGCGATCAGCTTGGTGATGGCGTCAACATACTTGCCATCCGAGCGGGTGACCAGCGTGAAAGCCTTGCCCGAGCGCCCTGCCCGGCCGGTGCGGCCGATGCGGTGAACATAATCCTCGGCATGGATCGGCACGTCGTAGTTGAACACATGGCTGACATCGGGAATATCGAGCCCGCGCGCCGCCACGTCCGAAGCGACCAGAAGCTTGAGCTTGCCGTCGCGGAAATTGGTCAGCATGGTGGTGCGCGCCCGCTGATCCATGTCGCCATGCAAGGCGCCGGCATCAAATTCGTGCTTGACCAGCGAACGGAACAGGTCGGCGACGGCCGTTTTGCGGTTGCAGAAGATGATGGCGTTCTTCAAGCCCTCGTCTTCCGACCGGATGAGGTTGCGCAGCACTTCGCGCTTGTCCCAATCCTTCGAGCCGGATTTCACCAGACGCTGCGTCACGGTTTCCGCCGTCGTTGCTGCCTTGGCGACTTCGATGCGAACTGGCGCCTGCAGGAATTGTTCGGTCAGCTTGGTGATTTCCGGCGGCATGGTCGCCGAGAAAAACAGGGTCTGCCGGTTGAACGGGATCATCTTGCAGATGCGCTCGATGTCGGGAATGAACCCCATGTCGAGCATGCGGTCGGCTTCGTCGATGACCAGGATTTCCACGCCGGTCAGCAACAGCCTGCCGCGCTCCTGATGGTCGAGCAGCCGGCCGGGCGTGGCGATCAGCACATCGGCGCCGCGTTCGAGCTTGCGGTTCTGGTCTTCGAACGACACGCCGCCGATCAGAAGCGCGATATTGAGCTTGTGGTTCTTGCCATATTTGACGAAATTTTCCTCGACCTGAGCGGCAAGTTCGCGCGTCGGCTCAAGGATCAACGTGCGCGGCATGCGCGCCCGGGCCCGGCCTTTTTCAAGGCGCGTCAGCATGGGCAAGACAAAGGAGGCGGTCTTGCCAGTGCCGGTCTGGGCAATGCCCAGCACATCCTTGCCTGCAACGGCATGCGGAATGGCATTGGCCTGAATCGGCGTCGGGATCGTGTATCCGGCGTCAATGACGGCGGAAAGCACTTTGGCGGACAAGCCAAGATCGGCGAAAGTCAGCGCCGGGGCGGTTTGGTCGGTATCGGTCAAAGAGGTCAGCTTAATCTCGGAGGTTGGGCGCGGTCCGCGGCAAATGCCGGAGACGGAGCCAATGGCGGGCCGGATGCGGCCGCTTCGAGCCTGCCCGTAGAGCGCAAACCACAAAAAGTCAACACAAACCGCCCCAAGGGCAATGTTCAATAACGGAACTGTTCGGCCAGGATGCGCTCATCCCAGGAGTGATTGGCGTCAAACAGCACCGGCGCTGTCGTCTGGCCCGATTCGGCAACGGTCACCGACACCACGCCCTTTGCCTCGGTATGATCGGCAACCGCGTTCACCGGCCGTTTCTCCGGCTCCAGAATGTCGAAGCGCACCAATGCGCGATTGGGCAGAAGCGCACCGCGCCAGCGCCTTGGCCGAAAGGCGCTCACCGGCGTCAGCGCCAGAAGCGGCGCATCGAGCGGCAGGATCGGGCCATGCGCCGACAGGTTATAGGCGGTTGATCCGGCAGGCGTCGCCACCATCACGCCATCGCAGACCAGTTCATCCAGGCGCACCTGTCCATCGATGGAAATCCGGATTTTCGCTGCCTGATAGGATTGCCGGAACAGCGAGACTTCGTTGATGGCCGGCGCGGTCACCACCCCGCCATCAGCCAGCATCGCCTTCATTTCAAGCGGCCTGATCCTTTCCTGGATGGCGCTGGCAATGCGGTCTTTCAGGCCCTTTTCCCGATAGGCATTCATCAGGAAGCCGACAGTGCCGCGGTTCATGCCGTAGAGCTTTTGGCCGCTGTCGAGCGTATCGCGCAGCACCTGCAGCATGAAACCGTCGCCTCCCAGCACGACGATCACATCGGCGTCTTCGCGCGCATGCACGCCATGCCGGGCCTCAAGCCGCGCCTTGGCGTCCATCGCCTGTTCGGTATTGGCGGCCAAAAAGGCCAGTTTGCCGGTCGTATCGCTCATGCCTGCCTGCATTCCCGTGTCCCTGCACGGTTAGCATGCGGCCGGGCGGCGCGCCACACGCCGTCCGCTTTCCGTTTTACTCCGGGAAAAAACATGCTAACCGGGCCAATGCTGCCCTTGTAGCTCAGTTGGTAGAGCACCTGATTTGTAATCAGGGGGTCGTCGGTTCGAATCCGGCCGGGGGCACCAAAAATCTCCCTGCCCTAATCAGAACACCAATTGCGGCTGCCGCGCGCTCACCTTGTCGGCCAGCGCCTTGAACGCCGCTTCCATCTCCGCATCCGTTGCCGAATCGATATGGTGGGCGGGCGTTGATGCACAGCCTTGATAGAGCGCCACCAGATCGGCGGTCAGCTTGAAGGTCACGACATAGATTTCGATGCCGTCCTTTTTCATGTTGGCGCAGACATCCTTGGTGATCTGGTCGGCCACGGTCTTGGTGTAGCCAACTGAGGCGTCATTGGCGCCATCGGTCATCAGGATGGCCACTTTGCGCGCAGCATTGTAGTCGGCCGGCTTCGAGCCATCGGGCCAATAGGGCTGCCATTTCGGGCTGAGCACCCGGTACATCCATGCAAAGCCTTCATAGACGCCGGTGCCGCGATAAGGACCCTTGCGCGCCTCGGCCTTGGTGATCAGCGCTTCGATCAGCGTCTTGTCCTTGGTCAGCGGCTGCATCACTTCCGGCGGGCAATAATCCTGCGTCACCTTGAAGGGCGGGAAAATCGAGGCGTCCGGCGTGGCGTCCGTCGCATCGGTGGTTGCTGAACGCGGCCCCACGCAGACCCGGCCAGGCGTTGCCGTGCCTGCACCGCTGATCCAGGATGTTGCATACGCCGGCAAGGGCACATTGCGCGTGAAGGGCGTGTAAGCCATGCGCACCGGCGTGCGCATGGAATCTTCGGCATAAACGGACGTGGTCAATGCGCGCACGCTTTTGACCAGCACTTTAATCTCGGCTGCGTCCATGGACGGCGAAAGATCCGTGGCAAACGCCACTTCAACGGGTTGCTGCTGCGAAACCGCGTCGGCCTCAACGAATACGTCATGCGCCCTGATGACATAGCTGTCGCCCAAAATGCCCTTGAATGTCGCGGTGATGCCCGCATGGGCCTGCAGGTTGGAACCGGCAGTCAGGTCGAGGTCCAGGTCTTCGGAAATCAAATCGCCGCTGAACAAGGCAAGTCCCGATGTATAAACTGCCCTGCCGGCTGAGAGGCCTTCCGCTTCGGAGATTTCAAACGCCTGAACCGCCGCCAGCGCGACCGAATCGGCAAGCGCCTGCAGGTCTGAACGCGCTTTCGACGCGAGCGAATAGTCCATGGTTTTCACGCCGACCAACAGCACGGGCAGTGTGATAACCACCACCATCATGCCGAAATTGCCGCCCCTGTCCGCCAGAAACCTGCGGAACAATCCTGAAATTGCCATGACTCAGCCTCGCTTTCGAAGCTGATACTAAAATAAAGGAATTGAGGCAGCGTTCACGAGATTGTTATATTTTTAGCGAATGCACCAATAGATGGAGCAGCATTCAGCCCGCCGCGCGCGCCTCGGCCAGCGCTTTCAGGTCCGCAGGCTTCAATTCCACTGATTCTCCGCAACCGCAGGCTGATGCCTGATTGGGATTGTTGAACACGAAGCCCGAGCGCAGCGTGGTGGTTTCAAAGTCCATCTGCGTTCCAAGCAGATAAAGCACGGCCTCGGGCGCCACCCAAACATGGGCGCCCATATATTCAACGTGGTCATCCTTCGTATTGGCCTCGCTGACCAGGTCCACGGTATATTCCATACCGGCACAGCCGCCCTTCTTGACGCCGACGCGGACTCCATTGGCGCCGGGACGTCCCTCGACAATTTCGCGCACGCGCCCAGCGGCCTTGTCGGTCAGCGTCATGATTGCAAAGCGGCTCATTTGCGGTCCTTCCTTCCGGGTTCAAGGCCCGGCGGTGCATCATGCAGTCAATGTGGTGAACAGATCATGGATTTGCAATGCTTCAATACCAGCCGACCGCGACCTGTGCTTCTTCCGACATGCGGTCGGGCGTCCACGGTGGATCAAACGTCATGGCGACATCCACGCCGGAAATGCCTTCGACCGCGCCGACGGCGTTCTGCACCCAGCCGGGCATTTCGCCCGCCACCGGGCAGCCGGGCGCGGTCAGAGTCATGACGATCTTCACCGAGCGGTCATCTTCAATGTCGATCTTGTAGATCAGCCCGAGCTCATAGATGTCGGCCGGGATTTCCGGATCATAAATGGTTTTAAGCGCCGCTATGATGTCGTCCGTCAGCCGGGCGATTTCGTCGGCCGGGATGGATGCGGAGGCGTTGACACCGTCGTCCGGGGCGGTCTGGTCGGTCATGGCGTTCACCCGAAAAATTTCCGCGCCTTTTCCAGCGCTTCTGCAAGTGTGTCGATTTCATCACGTGTATTGTACATGCCGAACGAGGCCCGGCAGGTCGAGGTCACGCCAAAGCGCTTCATCAAGGGCTGCGCACAGTGGGTTCCCGCCCGCACCGCCACGCCTTCGCGGTCGATGATCATCGACACGTCGTGGGCGTGGATGCCGTCCAGCGCAAACGACACGATGGCCCCCTTGCCGGGTGCAGTGCCGTAAATCCTCAGCGAATTGATCCGCGACAGCCGTTCCTGCGCATAGGCGCCAAGCATGGCCTCATGGGCGGCAATCGCCGCGCGCCCGGTCTTTTCCATATACCGCAGCGAGGCGGCCAGCCCGATGGCCTGCACGATCGGTGGCGTTCCGGCCTCGAACCGGTGCGGCGGCGCATTGTAGCTGATCTCGTCTTCCGACACATCAAGGATCATCTCGCCGCCGCCCAGAAACGGCCGCATGGCGGCAAGCCGGTCAAACTTGCCGTAGAGCACGCCGATGCCGGTCGGGCCGTAAAGCTTGTGGCCGGTCATCACGTAGAAATCGACGCCCAGCGCCTGCACGTCGACAGGCATGTGCACCGCCGCCTGGCTGCCATCGGCCAAAACCGGGATGCCGTGCGCATGGGCCAGTTTCACGATCTCGGCCAGCGGCGTCACCGTGCCGAGCACATTGGACATGTGGGTGACGGCAATCATTTTCGTGCGCGGCGAAATCAGCGCGGCGAACTTGGCCAGATCGAACGATCCATCCTCTTCAACCGGCGCAAATACAAGTTTCGCCCCCTGCCGCTCGCGGATGAAATGCCAGGGAACGATGTTGGAATGGTGCTCCATCTGGGTGAGCAGGATTTCATCGCCCGCGCCCATAGTGGCCATGCCATGCCCATAGGCGACCGTATTGATCGCCTCGGTGGCCGATTTGGTGAAGATGACCTCGTCAACGCTTTTGGCATTGATGAAATCGCGAACCGTCTCGCGTGCCGCTTCATAGGCGTCGGTCGCGGCATTCGACAGGAAATGCAGGCCGCGGTGTACATTGGCATATTCATTGGCATAAGCATGGCTGACCGCATCGATCATAACCTGCGGCTTTTGCGCCGAGGCGCCATTGTCGAGATAGACCAGCGGCTTGCCATGCACCTGCCGCGACAGGATCGGGAAATCCTTGCGGATGGCATGGACGTCGTAAGGAGCGGCTTCCGCAGCCATCACGTTCATCGGTTTGTCTCCAGCCAGTCCGCAAGCCGCGTTTCCAGCGCCTCCACAAGCGCCTCGTCCTCGAGTTCCTCGATGATGGCGGCCAGAAACGCCTTGATGAGCAGACCGCGTGCTTCAGGCTCGGCTATGCCGCGCGCCTTGAGATAGAACAGATGCGCCGCGTCGATTTCCGTTACCGTCGCGCCATGGCCGCAAGCCACGTCATCGGCGAAGATTTCAAGTTCCGGCTTTGCTGAAAACTCGGCATCGTCGGACAAGAGCAGCGTGTTGCAAGCCATTTTCGCGTCTGTTTTCTGTGCCTCCCGCGCCACCCGGATCTGGCCCTGAAAAACGCCATGCCCGCGCGCCGTGACCACGTTGCGGAACACCGCGCTCGATGCTGTGTTTTCCGCCAGGTGGGCGAGCGTCATCGTGTTGTCGACATGGCTATCGCCGCCGATCAGATTGACGCCGCGCAGCGTGAAACTTGCGCCCTCGCCTTCGGCCGCCACATGCACTTCCTGGCGCACCAGCGCGCCGCCGGCATTCATGATGAACAGCGTGAGACCGGAATTGCGGCCCAGCACCGCGTTGAACTGGCCTAGCTGCAGCGCTTTCGCGCCACGCTCCTGATCAATCACCCAAACAACCCTGGCATCGTCGCCGACGGTCAGGTGGCTGACCGCACTGACAAAACCGTCGCCGCCGCACTGGCGTTCGATGATCGTGGCGTTCGCGCCTGCATCCACCCGCACGGCCAGCCGCGAATGCGAGGCTGTTCCTGCCCGGACCTGGATTTCAACCGGCTTGGTCACATCTCCGGCTATTGCCAAATGATACCCATCCGAGACGAAGGCGGCATTCAGCATGCCGATCGTGTCATCGGGACCGCGAATGCCGAGCGCCCGCGCAAATGACCCGTCCGTGAGTTTCGCCTCGATCCGCGTGGCGATGATACCGGGCATTTCCGGCGCAGGGCGGGCGGCTCCGTCAACGATTTCCAGAATTGCCGAGCCGTCAATCAGCGGCGCGAGTGTCCCGCCCGTCTCGCCGCCTTCGGGTATAGTGCGTAGCAGCGATTTCAGGTCGGTGTAGTGCCAGCTCTCGACACGGCGCGTCGGCAGGCCATTGGCCTTGAAGGCTTCGATGGCCGCATCGCGTGCATTGGAGACCCCGGCGTCTCCAGGCAAGTCGGCAACACGGGAATCGTATGCCGCCAGCAGTGCCGATTCAGCCGCCGTACGCGGTATGGGCGGGTGAATGCTCATGCCGCCTCGCCAATCACGCCGGCATAGCCTTCGTTTTCCAGCGTCAAGGCCAGGCTCTTGTCGCCACTCTTGATGATCTGCCCCTTGTAGAGCACATGCACCGTGTCAGGCACGATATGGTCGAGCAGCCGCTGGTAGTGGGTGATGACCAGGAAAGCCCGGTCGGGCGCGCGCAACGAATTGACGCCATCCGAGACGATTTTCAGCGCATCGATGTCGAGGCCGGAATCGGTTTCGTCGAGCACGCACAGCTTTGGGCCCAAAAGCTTCATCTGCAGGATTTCGGCGCGCTTCTTCTCGCCGCCCGAGAACCCGACATTGAGCGGCCGCTTCAGCATGGCCATGTCGATTTCCAGCGACGCTGCCGCCGCCTTCACCTGCCGCAGGAATTCCGGGATCTTCAGCGGCTCCTCGCCACGCGCCTTGCGCTGCGAATTCATCGCCACCTTCAAGAATTCCATTGTGGCGACGCCGGGGATTTCCATCGGATACTGGAACGCCAGGAACACGCCCTTGGCGGCGCGTTCGGCCGCATCCATCTCCAGAATGCTTTCGCCATTATAGAGGATGTCGCCTTCGGTCACTTCATAGTCTTCGCGCCCGGCAAGGATATAGCTCAGCGTCGACTTGCCCGAGCCGTTCGGGCCCATGATGGCGGCCACCTCGCCCGCCGCGACCTTGAGGTCGAGGCCGCGGATGATCTCGGTGCCGGTGGCAGCGATGCGGGCGTGCAGATTGCGGATTTCAAGCATGTTTTTCTCTCAGATGCCGATGGCGGCGCGAATGGAGGGAAGAGCGAAGGCAGCAAGCGCGCCGACCAAAATGCCGTAACCGGCGCGGTGCAGGCGCGGGCCCAGGTTGGGAGAGACCGCCGCCAAGGCGCCGCAGATCACTGCGTAGAAAATCATTGTCACCGGATCCATCGCTTCATTCCTCGCCTTCGAAATAATCGAGCGAATTTGCCTTGCGCCCGACATAGCGAAGTCCGCCCGCTGACGGATCAGCCCAATCGAAGCGGCTGATCACCGAGAATTTTCCCGAATCTGGATATTCCACCACTTCGGTTTCGCCTCGCGTCGAGATGCCGAGATATTTGAGCGTGACCGTGCCGGTATTGATGAGCTGATGTGCCACGTCTGCCCCGCCGGTCGGCGCGGCGCAGACATCGCCAGCCTTCACCGCAAAGAGCTCTGCGCCAAACCGATAGGTGCCTTCACCCTCCATGATAACGAACAATTCGTGGATCTGGTGATGCGCATGAAACGGAAACGCTTTCTGGCCCGGCTCAACGACATGCAGCATGACGCCGATGCCTTTCGAGCCGATCAGGTGGCTGATCGCGCCGAGCTTGGCCTGAAACGCCGCGCCGTTGCCGCCCGAACGCAGCGTCACATCGGCAATGTTGACCACTGGCTTGCTCACCCCACGCTCCCTTCCAGGCTGATGCCGATCAGCTTTTGCGCTTCGACCGCAAATTCCATCGGCAATTCCTGGATGACGTCCTTGACGAAGCCGTTGACGATCAGCGCAATCGCCTCTTCTTCCGGGATGCCGCGCTGCATGACGTAAAACAGCTGGTCCTCGGAGATTTTCGAGGTTGTCGCCTCATGTTCGAATTGCGCCGAGGCGTTCTTGGCTTCGATATAGGGCACGGTATGGGCGCCGCAATCATTGCCGATCAGCAGCGAGTCACACTGGGTGAAGTTGCGGGCGTTCTCCGCCCGCCGGTGCGCCGACACCTGGCCGCGATAGGTATTGTTGGAATGGCCCGCCGAAATGCCCTTTGAGATGATGCGGCTAGACGTGTTCTTGCCGAGGTGGATCATCTTGGTGCCGCTGTCGATCTGCTGGCGGCCGTTTGAAACGGCGATCGAATAGAATTCGCCGCGCGAATTGTCGCCGCGCAGGATGCAGCTTGGATATTTCCAGGTAATCGCCGAACCGGTTTCCACCTGCGTCCAGGAGATTTTCGAGTTTTTGCCGCGGCAATCGCCGCGCTTGGTCACGAAATTGTAGATGCCGCCCTTGCCGTCCTTGTCGCCGGGATACCAGTTCTGGACAGTCGAATATTTGATCTCGGCATCGTCCATCGCCACCAGTTCGACCACGGCAGCATGCAGCTGGTTTTCATCGCGCTGCGGCGCAGTGCAGCCTTCGAGATAGGAGACATAGGCCCCCACTTCGGCAATGATCAGCGTGCGCTCGAACTGGCCGGTGTTTTTCTCGTTGATGCGGAAATAGGTCGAAAGCTCCATCGGGCAGCGCACGCCCTTGGGCACATAGACAAACGAGCCGTCGGTGAAGACCGCGCTGTTGAGCGTGGCGTAATAATTGTCGGAAACCGGCACGACCGACGCGAGATATTTCCGCACCAGATCCGGATGCTCGCGGATGGCTTCGGAAATCGAGCAGAAAATCACACCGGCCTCGGCCAGCTCCTTCTTGAAGGTCGTCACCACCGACACGCTGTCGAACACCGCATCGACCGCCACGCGGCCGGATTTGAACGGCGTGGCATCGTCTTCCGATTTGGATTTTTCGCCCGGCTTGCGCACGCCCGCCAGGATTTCCTG
>JBATMU010000319.1:0-3230 GCA_049289995.1 Rhizobiaceae bacterium
GTCATGGCGTCGTCATTGTCCGTTCTCGATGAGGCGGCGGTCCAGGACTTTGCGGCGAACGTGAAGGTGCAGTTCGGCCGCTGCGACGTGTTGGTCAACAATGCCGGGCAGGGACGGGTTTCGACATTTGCCGATACGGCTGATGCTGACTGGCGTGCAGAATTCGAACTCAAGCTGTTTTCGCAAATCTATCCCGCGCGCGCTTTCAAGGCGATGCTGGAACAAGCGCGCGGCTCGATCGTTGGCGTAAACTCGCTGCTGGCCTATCAGCCGGAGCCGCACATGGTCTGTACATCATCAGCCCGCGCTGGTGTGCAGAACCTCCTGAAATCATTGAGCGTGGAGCTGGCGCCCGCTATCCGCGTCAATTCCATCCTGCTCGGCATGGTGGATTCCGGCCAGTGGCAGCGCCGGTTTGAGGCGCGCGAAAACAAGGCCGAAACACGCGAACAATGGTTCGCGGCGCTAGCGGTGAAAAAGGGCATCCCGCTCGCCCGGCTCGGGGATCCGCAGGAAGCCGCGCACGCCATCGCCTTTCTGGGATCGCCCGGCGCAAGTTACATCACCGGCGCCCAGATCGAGGTCTCAGGCGGCCTTTCACGCTATTGTTGAGGACCAAGCGATGAAAATGGAAAAAATAGAAGATACGCTCACTGTGGGCGGCTTCATCGCGCACTTCCTGGCGGAAATCGGGGTGCGCACGGTTTTTGGCGTGATCTCGATCCACAACATGCCGATTCTTGACGCCATCGCAACGCAAGGACGCATTCGTTTCGTGCCGGCGCGCGGCGAAGCCGGCGCCATGAACATGGCTGATGCCTATGCCCGGGTTTCGGGCGAACTTGGCGTGGTGTTCACCTCAACAGGAACCGCCGCAGGCAATGCTGCGGGCGCCCAGGCTGAGGCGCTTACGGCGGGTTCGCGCGTCTTGCACATCACCAGCCAGGTCGATCTTGAATTTGCAGACCGGGATCGAGCGGCAATCCACGATGTTCCCCGCCAGCCCGAAATGCTGCGCGGCGTCTCGAAGGCCGTATTCCGCATGTGGGATGCGCGTTCGGCAATCGGAACACTGACTGCTGCGGTGACGTCTGCCATTTCCGCGCCAGCGGGCCCGGTCAGCCTTGAAATCCCTGTTGATGTTCAACGCAGCCCGTCGGTGCAGCCGGCGCGCATTTTCCCGCCGGTGGCGCTTGTTCCGCGCGCCAGCGAGGAGGCCATCGGCGAGTTGGTCAAGCGGGTGAAAGGCGCACGACGCCCCATGTTGTGGCTTGGCGGCGGGGCAAGGGCGGCAGGCGAGGCGGCGCTGGCATTGGTCAGGCGCGGCTTCGCCGTCGTTAGCTCCACCAATGGCCGCGCGGTCGTACCCGAGAGCGAGCCGGCAAATCTTGGTGCATTCAACATGACAGCTGAAGCAGAGGCGATTTACCGGCAGTGCGATCTCATGATTGTCGTCGGCTCCCGGCTTCGCGGCAACGAAACGCGCAACAACCGGATGCTGCTGCCAAGCCCACTGGTGCAGATCGACGCCGACGCCGCGCAGGGCGGACGCAATTATCCGGTTGATCTCTTCATACATGGCGATGCATCCGATACGCTTTCACGCCTTGCTGCGGCTTTGCCGGCGACGCTTTCAACCGATCCGGATCTTGCCTTCGACATCGCCCGGTCCCGAGCCGAAGCCGAAGGCTGGCTGCGAAGCATCCTCGGCCCCTATAGCCGCATTGCCGATGCCCTGCAGGGGCGAATTGCGGCTGGCGGCCATCCCTGGGTGCGCGACGTGACGATCTCCAATTCAACCTTTGGCAACCGCTATGTCAGTTATGCCGAGGCGTGCCACGGCGTACACGCGCTGGGCGGCGGCATCGGTCAGGGCATCGCCATGGGTATTGGAGCCGCCCTGGCTTCCCCGCAAGCCAAAGCTGTAACGCTTGTCGGCGACGGCGGCGCCATGCTCGGCCTTGCAGAATTGATCACTGCTGTCGATGAAAATGCCGGCCTGGTTTACGTACTGATGAACGACAAAGCCTATGGCGTGATTCAGAATATCCAGGATGCGCAATATGGTTCGCGCCGGCACTATTCGGCCCTTGCGACGCCGGATTTTTCTCTTTTCTGCAAATCGGTCGGCATGCCGCACAAGAAAGTATCGGCCGTCGCGGATTTTGAAGCGGCGCTCGACGAAGCGCTGGCGATGAAAGGCCCTTGCGTGCTTGAGGTGGACATGTGCGCCATTGGGCCCTTTGCCGAAGCCTTTGCCGGCCCCCCGGCAGGCGCTGCCGGCAAGGCCGCCTGACAGGGGCCGGCAATGCATATCGGCATCATTGGTTTTGGAAATATCGCCAGCGCGCTTCTCGTCCTGCTTGCCGAACGGCATCCGGGCAGGCTCGATGCGATCACCATCCTGGTCCGCACAGGCAAAGGCGGCGAAACCCGCGCCCTTTGCGCGCGCCAGTCCGGCATCGCCGCACGCACCATAACCGTGGTCGAAACACGTGAGGATCTGCTTGCCGCCCGCCCGGATTTCATAATCGAATGCGCCGGGCATCAGGCCGTCATAACCCATGGGGCGGCTATCTTGGCAAGTGGGATCGATCTGGTGCTGGTGTCGGTGGGCGCACTTGCCGATGTTTCCCTGCATCAGGCGCTGGCGGCGGCAGCCGGGAATGGCGGCTCGCGCCTGGTACTGTTGCCCGGCGCCATCGGAGGCATCGACCTTCTGGCTGCGCTTTCGGTGATGGGCGATGTTGCCATCACCTATAACGGCTCCAAGCCGCCAAATGCATGGGCAGGCAGTGCTGCTGAGCAGGCCATTGACCTCGCCAACATTTCGGAGCGCACGGTGTTTTTCCGCGGCACGGCCCGTGAGGCAGCGCTCGCCTATCCGAAAAATGCCAATGTCGCCGCGACGCTGGCACTGGCTGCCGGAAGCTTCGATGCGGTTACCGTCGAACTCGCCGCCGATCCCGCAGCGCTTGGCAATGTCCATGCCTATGAGGTGCGCTCGGCTGCGGGCAGTGTTTCCATGACCATTGGCAATGCGCCGTCCGCAGGAAATGCGAGAACCTCGCAAGCCACGGTGCTCAGTGTCTGCCGCGAGATCATCAACCGCTTGGGACCGGTGGCAATATGAGGGTCATGGAATGATTGATTTGCCAGAGGACCTGCTTTTCGTCGGCGGCAAGTGGGAGAAGGGCAGCGGCGCCGATATCGTCTCGGTCTTTCCTGCT
>JBATMU010000320.1:0-1511 GCA_049289995.1 Rhizobiaceae bacterium
GCCCATGGCGGCGCCGTTGTCAGCGCCGCGGGCGACCGCATCGTTGCGGCGGCGGTGCTGGCGCATCGCTATCCCGATGCGCGCCTGATGTATTCCGGCGGCAGCGCCAATTTGGTGGCCAGCGATGACGCCCGGGAAGCCGACTACGCGGCCGGACTGTTTGAAGGCCTCGGCATCGCCAAGGCACGTTTGCTGATGGAGCGCCGCGCGCGAAATACGCTGGAAAATGCCGCATTCTCCAAAGCGCTTGCCGCCCCCAGGCCTGGCGAGCGATGGCTTCTGGTGACATCGGCCTTTCACATGCCGCGATCGGTCGGCCTGTTTCGCAAGGCCGGATTCGATGTGGAGGCCTATCCCGTGGACTGGAGGCTCGGCGCACGCGCCGAACTTCTGACGTTATCCACCGTGGCCGGTGACGGATTTACGCGCTCCGACCTTGCCGTGCGCGAATGGATGGGCCTGATCGCCTATTGGGCCACCGGCAAGATCGACGATTTGCTGCCGGGGCCGGCTGCGAACCAGAAGCCGCTGTCGCAACGTTGAAACAATCAGGTTAGAATTGATCCAACGGGCGCGCAGCGCCTGACCGTCGCTTTGGGAGTTACGCCATGCAACAGCAATCGCCGCCGGAACAACTCGATTTGGCCGGCATGGTGGCCGATCTGAACAGCCTGCTTCGGCTCAAGACCACCGTGATCGGCATGAAGATGTTCGCCACCGTGGAGGAAATGACGGCGATCCCGAAAATCCGGCGTCCATCAGCGGTTCACACCACCGACCAGATCGTCAGCATGGCCTCGCGGCTGGGCTGGACCGTCGGCATCACCGCCGACGACCTCGTCGGCGCGCAGTGCCGCGCCGTGATCGGGCTGGCGCCAACCGACGAGAAATTTCTCGAGGGCACGAATTACGTCGGCGTGTGGCATGGTACGCCCGAGGACGCGCGCAAGCGCCAGGAGGCGCTGGATGTTGTGGCCTACGGACGATATCTGGCGCTGGCGGTGAGCCCGCTGTCGAGCGGCCGGCTCGATCCGCCCGACATCTGCCTGGTCTATGCCACACCCGGCCAGATGATCATCCTGATCAACGGGCTGCAATATACCGGCTACAAGAAGTTCGAATGGGGCGTGGTTGGCGAGACCGCCTGCGCCGATTCCTGGGGGCGGGCGCTCAAGACCGGCGAACCCAGCCTGTCGCTTCCGTGCTTTGCCGAGCGCCGCTATGGTGGCGTGCCGGATGAGGAGATGCTAATGGCGCTGTCGCCCGCGCATCTCGCCAAGGCGATCACGGGCATGAAGCAGCTGGCCAAAAACGGTCTGCGCTATCCGATCGCGCCCTACGGCATCCAGGCCGATGTGCGCGCCGGCATGGGCGTGTCCTACGCCAAGAAATAAGTTCAGCCGTCATTGCGAGGAGCCCTTGCGACGAAGCAATCCAGCTTTCTTTTTGCCGCTATGGATTGCTTCGCTGCGCTCGCAATGACAAGGAAAGCCTAAACCCCAAGGATACCA
>JBATMU010000321.1:0-4017 GCA_049289995.1 Rhizobiaceae bacterium
GCCCATCCCCATCGATCAGGGCAAAAGGCAACTCGGGAACGTCAATCAGACTGAATTCGCTTGCGTCAGGCCTATAGAGTTCGAGAAGAATATTGCGATTTTTGAGCAGGTCGATCACGGCATCCGCCTTTCACGGTCTGTTGGACATGTAGTCTAGCGTGCGGACGAGCCACGCTTTTTCGGCGGCCAGAAGCTCGGCAGAGTAGTCGAACATCGCCTCGACGAAATCAGGCATCGGCTGTCGGCGCAGGCGCACGTTGTGCAGCCGGCTGAGTTCCTTTTCGAGTGCTTCGCGGCGCGCCAGAAGTGCGGCTAGTGCATCGGTGCGCGGCATTGCAGGCCAATGGGCCAGACCGAGCAGGACAGAAGAATAGGACGGCCGCAGGTCGCGAAGCGCTGCCAGTGATTGCTCGATCAAAACCTGGAGCCCGGCCGGCGTGGCAGTGTAGACTTTGCGCGCTTTTTGTCCGGCCGGCGTTTCCGCAGCGACCAAGCCAACTTTTTCCAGTTTGCTGAGGACGAAGTAAATCGACGAGAAACCGATCTGCGTCCACTCGCGCATACCGCGTTCCTCAATGGCCCGTTCAATCTCGTAGCCATGACGGGGCATCTCGGCGACCAGACCAAGAAGCAGCAAATCCGCATCGGTCAGCATCTTAGGTTTCATATTCTAGTACTAGAATAATTATTGTCGAATTGCAAGTCTGACCAGCCGCGTCTGCTCACTCCCCGACGGCAAACCCCAGCGTCACGCCTCTGATGCGCGACAATTGCGCCATGCGGCCATCGGGGCGCTCGCCCAGAAGCCCGGCATGGCTTTTCGGGACAACCAGATCGAGCCCGCCGCCGGGCCGCTGCCGCCATTTCAGGCGCGGGATCAGGCCCGGCATGGAGGCGGACAGCAGATAGACAACGCGCAGCACGGCAGCCAGCAGGCGGGCGCGCTCCAAAAGACGCGGCGTGGCGAGCTTCATGATTTCCGGCGAGGCGCCATCTTCCCACAGGCCCTCATGCCGCCACATGGCGGCCAGCGCGATATAGGCGCGGCCGGGATGGTCAATGGAGATGAACGAGGCGTGCGAGATGATGTTGAGCGATTGCGCGCCGCGATATTCGGGATGGGCGCGCCAGCCGATATCGGCCAAAAGGCAGGCCGAATGGCGCAGCCGCGCTTCGTCGGCCGTTTCATCGATGCCGAGCACGCGGAATGTCTCCTCGGTCCAGGCCACCAGTTCATGGGCGTGGGCAACCGAGCGCGAGCGCAGCACGGTCAGTTCCTCGGAAGCCGAAATCAGCGCATCGACCTGCTGCTGCTCCTTGGAAAGCAGCGAATAGAGATAGCCCTCGCGCACGCCCTGTGCGGAGATGACAACCCGCCGCGGCTGCATGGCGGCAATGATTTCCTCCAGCACAATCGCGCCATAGGGCAACAGCCCGCGGCGGCTCTTGGATACCCGCTCAAGGCCCTTGATCTTGTCAAACCCGCCCTTGGCGACCTGGCGGAGAAACCCGGCAGTGGCGTCAATATCCATTTCGTAATGGTGCATGACGGCCAGAGGATAATTGGTCGCCTCCATGTGCAGGCGCGCCAGGTTTCGCCAGGTGCCGCCCACGGCATAAAAGGTGCGGCCATGGCCCTGTTTCAGGCAATCGACCTTGGCAATTTCACGCCGGGCGATCTTGCGCGCTTCACCAAGTGAGCTGCCCGACACGTCTTCAAGGCGCAGGCCGCCGAGCGGGGTAGTCACCCCTGCCCCATGCGCACCGCCCTTGACCTCGACGAATTCGAGGCTGCCGCCGCCCATGTCACCGACCACACCGTCCGGCCGGTGAAAGCCGGACATGATGCCGAGCGCTGAATAGGCGGCTTCTTCCGCCCCCGACAGAACGTGGATTTCCTCACCCAGGACTTTTTCTGCCGCCGCAATGAATTCCGGCCCGTTTTTGGCTTCCCGCGCCGCCGCCGTGGCAATCACCCAAAGGCGTTCCGCACCAGCCTGTTCGGACAGTGCGCGAAAACGGCGGAACTCGTCGAGCGCACGGCTCACGGCGCCGGCTTCCAGTTTGCCGGTCAGCGCGATGCCGCGGCCAAGACCCGCCAGCATTTTCTCGTTGAACAGCATGGTCGGCGAGCGCGCCACGCCCTCATAGATAACAAGGCGGATCGAGTTCGAGCCAATATCAATGACCGAAAGCGGGCGGCGGCCGGGCAACCGGCCTTGGGAAATGCCGTTCATGAGCGGTTTGCCGCTTTGTGCTTGCGGCGCAGCTTTCGGGCAATGCGCTTGGGCGCGTGGTGTTTCAACGCTTCGCCGCGGCCCGACAGCGAGGGATTGGTCATGAAATACTCCTGGGCGTTGAAGGGTTCCTCGCCCGGTTCGACGGCCATGCGGCGCGAGGTGCCGTCGGGCAAGACTTCAAAGCTCTGGCAATTGTCGGCCAGATTGCCAAGCATAATCTGGCCCAGAATCTGCTCATGCACAGTCGGATTGGTGATAGGCACCATGGTTTCGACGCGGCGGTCGAGATTGCGCGGCATCAGATCAGCCGAGGCGATGTAGAGAATGGCCTCGTCGGACGGCAGACCGTGGCCGTTGCCGAATGCATAGACGCGGCCATGCTCAAGAAAGCGCCCGATGATCGACTTGACGCGGATATTGTCCGACAAGCCCGGCACCTGCGGCCTGAGGCAGCAAATGCCGCGAACAACCAGGTCAATCTCAACCCCGGCGGCTGACGCCTCGTAAAGCGCATCGATGATCTGCGGATCAACCAGCGCATTCATCTTCATCCAGATCTGCGCCGGCCGGCCCGCCTTGGCATGGTCGATTTCGCCGGCGATATGGCTGAGAATGCGTGGCCGGAGCGAGGTCGGTGATATTGCAATCTTCATCGCGGCTGCCGGTTCGGCATAGCCTGTGATGAAATTGAAGATTTGCGCGACGTCGCGGGCAATGTCCGGATCGCAGGTGAAATACGAAAGGTCGGTGTAAACACGCGCGGTGACAGGGTGGTAATTGCCCGTGCCAAGATGCACGTAATTGCGCAGCCGCCCATCTTCGCGGCGCACCACGAGTGACATCTTGGCGTGGGTTTTCAACTCGATGAAACCGAAAACCACCTGCACGCCGGCGCGCTCGAGATCACGCGCCCAGCGGATATTGGCCTCTTCGTCAAAGCGCGCCTTCAGCTCGATCAGCGCGGTGACCGATTTGCCGGAATCTGCAGCGTCAATGAGTGCGCGGACAATGGGGCTGTCATTGGAGGTGCGGTAGAGCGTCTGCTTGATCGCCACCACATCCGGATCAAACGCTGCCTGGCGAAGAAACTGCACCACGACGTCGAAGGATTCGTACGGGTGGTGGACGACCAGGTCCTTTTCGCGGATGGCGGCCAGGCAATCGGAGGCGTGCTCGCGGATGCGTTCGGGAAAGCGCGGATTATAGGGCACGAATTTCAGGTCGTCGCGTGGCGCGCCGACGATTTCCGACATCTGGCTGATGGCAAGCGGGCCTTCGAGAATGCAGATGCGGTTGCCGTGAACGCCGAGCTCGCCCGCCACAAAATCGCGCAGGGCGTCGGGCATGGCGGCATCAAACTCGGCGCGCACCACTGAGCCGCGGCGGCGGCGTTTCAAGGCCGTTTCAAACAGCCGGACCAGATCTTCGGCTTCTTCCTCCACTTCAATGTCGGAATCACGGATGATGCGGAATGTGCCGCTGCCGTTGACGGCGTAGCCCGGAAACAGGCTGCCGACATGGGTGGCCACCACATCCTCAAGCGAGATGAAACGGATGCTGGAACCCGAATCCGGCAAGCGGACAAAGCGCTTGAGCGCCTGCGGCAGGCGCAGGAGCGCGCTCATCGGCTCGCCGGTCTGCTTTGACGACATCTGCAAGGCAACCGAAAAGCCGAGATTGGGAATGAACGGAAACGGATGGGCCGGATCAATGGACAATGGCGTGAGCACGGGAAAGATTTGTTCGGAGAAATGCCTGGTCAGCCAGGTTTTTTCTG
>JBATMU010000322.1:0-1916 GCA_049289995.1 Rhizobiaceae bacterium
CCGTACCCACCACCTTGCCGTTCTTCATCACGCACAGCCGGTCAGCCAGATCGAACACATCGTGCAGGTCATGGCTGATCAGGAAAATGCCGATGCCTTCGGCCTTGAGCTGCTTGATGAGCTCGCCCACTTGCGCGGTTTCCTGGGGCCCGAGCGCCGCTGTCGGCTCATCCATGATCAGAATGCGCGCATTGAAATGGATGGCGCGGGCAATGGCCACCGATTGGCGCTGGCCGCCCGAAAGCTTGGACACCGGCTCCTTGAAGCGGCGGAAGTTCGGGTTGAGCCGGTGCATGACCTTGCGCGTTTCTGCTTCCATGGCGACATCGTCGAGCGTGCCGAACCTGGTCTTGAGTTCGCGGCCGAGATAGAGATTGGCCGCCGCATCGACATTGTCGGCAAGCGCCAGCGTCTGGTAGATCGTTTCGATCCCGTGCGCCTTGGCGTCGCGCGGATTGGTGATCGCAACCTCTTTGCCGTCAACGAAGATCTGGCCATGGTCGCGCTTGTAGGCGCCGGACAGGATCTTGATCAGCGTCGACTTGCCCGCGCCATTGTGACCGAGCAGGCCGACCACTTCGCCGGGATGCAAGTCAAGCGAGGCGTGATCGACCGCCTTGATGCCGCCGAAGGCAATCGAGATGTCGCGCATTTCCACCAAAGGCGCGCCGCGGGAGCCGGTGTCTTTCAAGTCGGGTGTGTTCGCCATGTCAGCCTCCCTTAATTCACGCGGCGCGAATAGAGCTGGTCAAGCCAGACGGCGATCACCAGCACGACGCCGACAACGATGCTCTGATAGGCGGTCGGGAGATTGAGCAGCGACATGCCCGAGATGATGGACTGCATGAGCAGGGCGCCAAGCATGGCGCCATAGATCGTGCCGACGCCGCCCGCCAGCGACGTGCCGCCGATGACGGCCGCCGCAATCACATACAATTCATTGAACAGGCCGAGCGCATTGGTCGCCGCATTGAGCCGCGCCGAAGAGATGATTGCCGAAATGCCGACCAGCGCCCCCATCAGCGCAAACACCTTGACGATCATCAGCTTCGTGTTGATGCCCGCCAGTTCTGCGGCTTCCGGATTGCCGCCGATGGCATAGACATAGCGCCCGAACAGCGTTCGCGTGGCGATGAAAGTCATGACCAGCCCGACTGCCAGCGCCACGAGGACGGGCATTGAATAGCCGGTGTAATAGATCAGCCCGTCCGTGCAGCGGACCACTTTCTCGGCAGCCATGCAGACTGCGGTTCCATCCTTGTCTTCCACGCCGGCCGGGATGACGACATTGTTGGCTTTGGCGTAATTCTCGATCAGCTTGAACGGCCAGGGGTAGGAATTCATCACCAGCGTGACGCCCAGCACGGCAGCGCTGCCGATGGAGGCAAGAAATACCTCTGCCCAGACCGGACGCAGCGGGAACTTGAAGCGCTGCCGCTGCCTGCGGCCATTGATGATTGCATAAAGGATGCCGGCACAGGCCAGCAGCGCCAACCCCCAACTCCCGACGGGCCCAAGCCAGGACGAGGGAATGCCGCCGCCGAATATCTCGAATGTCTTGTCCATCGGCGCCACGGTTTCACCGCGCGCCAGAAGGAACGCAACACCGCTATAGGCGATCAGACCGCCCAGCGTGACGATGAAGGCGGGAATTTTGGCATAGGCCGTCAGCCAGCCGTTGAACGCGCCGATGGCCGCACCCAGCGCAATGACCGCGGCGACCCCCAGCAGCCAGATTGCCGGATGGCCAACGCCAAGCACGGGTCCGAGCTTGAAGACCTGCAGCACCGCGCCGGCAACCGCCACAAGGCTCAGCATCGATCCGACCGAAAGATCGATCTGGCGCATGACGATCAGCAAAACCATGCCGGTGGACATGACGGCAATTGACGATGTCTGGACCAGAAGGGTCCAGA
>JBATMU010000323.1:0-9636 GCA_049289995.1 Rhizobiaceae bacterium
GAAGACCTCAGGCGGCGGATTTTCCTGACCGAAAGCGAGACCGGCGAGACGCTGTGCCTCAGGCCCGAATTCACCATTCCGGTCTGCCTCAGCCACATTGCCAATGGCGCCCACACCCCGGCGCGGCACGCCTATCTCGGCGAAGTCTATCGCCAGCGGCGGAGCGGCGGCACCGGGTTTTACCAGGCCGGCATCGAAGACCTCGGCGATCCCGACAGGGCGTCCGCTGATGCGCGTTCGCTAACCGAGGCGGCCGAAATGGTGCGGCTGGCCGCGCCCAATGCCCGGCTCGATATCCTGCTGGGCGATCAGGCGCTGTTTGAAAGCGTGCTCAAGGCGCTCGGTCTGCCGCGCGGCTGGCGCATGCGTCTGGCGCGCACCTTCGGCAACACGGCGCAACTGGCTGATACGCTGGCGTCGTTGGCGGGCGAAAGGCCCCTGCCCGCAGTCTCCGCAGACATTGCCGGGCTGGCGCGAGAAGCCGATCAGGCCCGGCTGACAGCGGCCATTGCCGACGAAATGCAGGCCAATGGCTATTCCGCCCATGCCGGGCGCCAGCCGGGCGACATTGCGGCACGGCTCATCGAGAAAACCGAGCTTGCCGCCGTCCGGCTCGACACGCGGCATCTGGCGGCGCTCACCGAGTTTCTGGCCATCAGCGCGCCATTGAGCGAAGCCCCTCAACGGCTTGAGGTTTTTGCCAAAAAGGCCGCGCTTGATATCGGCCCGGCGCTGACCGCATTCCGCCGCCGCAGCACTGATATCGCCCGGCGCGGCCTGCCGCTGGAGACCGTCACCTATGACGCAGCGTTCGGCCGCCCGCTCGACTATTACACCGGGTTGGTGTTCGAAATCCGCTCGCCGCAAAGTGCGGCTGGCCCGCTAGCGGGCGGCGGGCGCTATGACCGGCTGCTCACCCTCTTGGGCGCAGAAAAGCCCATTCCCGGCGTTGGTTTTTCGCTGTGGCTCGACCGGCTGGAGGCGCTTTCATGAAACGCCGGCTGACCATCGCCATCCCGTCCAAGGGCCGCATGAAGGACGACACGCTTGCCGCCTTTGCCAAGGCCGGGCTGGAGGTGCAGCCCGTTGCCGATGCGCGCGCCTACCGCACGACGGTCAAGGGCAGGCGCGGCATTGAAATCGCGCTGATGTCAGCCTCGGAGATCGCGCGCGAGCTGGCGGCCGGCAGCATCGATTTCGGCGTGACCGGCGAAGATCTCGTGCGCGAGGCAATCGGCGACTGGGCGTCCGCCATGGAGATCACCGCCCGGCTCGGTTTTGGCCGCGCCGACGTGGTAGTGGCGGTGCCCGAGCACTGGCATGATGTGGAAACCATGGCTGATCTGGATGACGTGGCCGCCGATTTCCGCCACAGGCATGGTCGGCGCCTCAGGATCGCCACCAAGTACCGGCGCCTTACCCAAGGCTTCTTTTCACAGGCGCATGGCATCCAGGTTTATGAAATCGTCGAAAGCCTCGGGGCCACCGAAGGCGCGCCGGCGGCGGGCCTTGCCGACCTCATCGTCGACATCACCTCGACCGGATCGACGCTTATCGCCAACAAGCTGAAAGTGCTTGATGACGGGGTGATCCTCAAATCACAGGCCTGCCTGGTGCGGGCGCAGCGGCCCGATCATGACGGCAACGCGCTGGCCGCCGAAATCGCGGCGCTGTTTGCGGTGAAATGAAAACGGCGGCCCGGAGGCCGCCATTTCAAGTCATTTTTGCCATCTCAGCCGCGGCGGGCGTCAACAGACCATGCGCCGGCACCGGCCACTGACAGCGCCAGAAATCCGCCGGCAATGGCGAGGTTCTTCATCATCATGATCTGGTTGAACTGGCTCAGCAGGCCGTTGGCGGCATCCGGAAAATCCGGAATGGCAATCGGGCCGGAATGGAATGCAAAGGCGGTGAAGACGCAGAACGCGGCCAGCGCCCAGCTGGCGATCTTCGTCTGAAAACCGGCCAAAACGGCCAAACCGGCAACCACTTCAAAAATCGCGGCGATCCAGGCGAGCGCCATGGCGGCGGGGAAACCAGCCTGGGAAATCATGCCGGCGGTGACCGACATGTCGGCGAACTTGGATGCACCGGCCAGAATGAACATGACCGACAGCAGGATACGGGCGGCGAGAAGCAAGGCATTGGTCTGCATGGGAATCCCTCAGAGGTTTTTGTTTATGGGCCTTTCTCATACGAAAGGCGCAGGGGCGCCAGCCTGCGCATGGCAGACTGATCGTACACAATCCGTTGACAATGATGCTGCTGCGTTCAAGAAATTTGCCATGGTTGCGGCTTGCCGTTGACAGAGGCCGTCCCGGTCGCTTACCGCTCAAATCCCATGTTCGAACTTGTCATTGCGGCTCTGTTGATCCTCCTGAACGGCGTTTTCGCGCTGTCGGAGCTGTCGGTTGTTTCGGCCCGCAAGCCGCGCCTGAAGATCATGGCCGAACAGCGCCGGGCCGGCGCGAAAGCCGCGCTCCGGCTGGCCGAGCATCCGGGCCGGTTCCTGTCCACCGTGCAGATCGGCATCACGCTGGTCGGCGTTTTGGCGGGTGCGTTTTCGGGTGCGGCGCTTGGCGACAAGATGAGCGCCATTCTGTCAGCAGCCGGCCTCACCCAATACTGGGCGCATCTGCTGGGGTTCACGCTTGTGCTCGGCACGATCACCTTCCTGTCGGTCATCATCGGCGAATTGGTGCCGAAACATTTGGCGCTGAAAAATCCCGAACGCATTGCCTGCCTGATGGCGCCGTCCATGCTGCTTTTGTCGCGCGCCGCTGCTCCCGTCGTCTGGCTGCTCGATGCGTCAACGCGAGCCTTTCTGTTTGTCATCGGCATTCGCGGCGAAAGCGACAGTGCGGTGACAGACGAGGAGATCCGCACCATTGTCGCGGAAGCTGAAAGCGCCGGCGTGATCGAAACGGCCGAACAGACAATGATCTCCGGCGTCATGCGGCTTGGCGACCGAACGGTGAGGGCCATCATGACGCCGCGCACCGAGGTCGAGTTTCTCAACGTCAATGACAGCGACGCTGAACTGCGCAAGGCGCTGGTCGAGGCGCGGCACGGTTCGCTGCCCGTATGCGAGGGCAATCCCGACACGATGATCGGCATCGTGCAGGTGCGCAGCCTGGTAAGCGCACTGGCAATGAAGAAGCCGCTTTCGCTGCGCGACCATCTCAAACCCGCACCGGTCATTCCCGATACGCAGGATGCCTTGTCGGCCCTGCAGACATTGCGCGACGCCGATATTCCCATGGCGTTGGTGCACGACGAATTCGGCCATTTCGAGGGCCTGTTGACGCCTGCGGATATTCTTGACGCCATTGCCGGGGCGTTCCGGTCGGACGAGGACGGCGAGGTGCAGGAGGCCGTGCGGCGCGATGACGGCTCATGGCTGATCGCCGGGTGGATGCCGGCCGATGAAATGGCTGACCTCTTGTTCATCACGCTGCCGCAGAAGCGCAATTACGACACGGTGGCAGGCTTCCTGCTCGATGCGCTGCAGCGCATTCCGGTCACCGGCGAAAAGGCGGTAATCCTCGGCTGGACGTTTGAAGTGGTTGATCTGGACGGACGCCGCATCGACAAGGTCCTTGCCAGCCGCGCGGATTGAGGCCCGGCTTCAGAACATGATTTGCAAGAGCGACAGGCCGACGATGAGAACACCGACGCCGCGCATCAGTGTTTCGCGCGACAGCACCTTGACTGCATAACCTGCCAAGGGGGCAGCCAGAACGCCGCCGCAAATCAAGCCTGCTATGGCCGCCAGTCCGGCTGAAGCCTCAATTTGCCAATGACCGCTCCCCCAGGCAGCGGTAAATCCGGCGGTGACTGCCAACGCGACCACGCATTCCGCAGCATTGACCGAACCGATGACAAAGCGCGGCGGCGCACCTGCCCCAAGCAGCCCTGTTGTCACCACCGGACCCCAGCCGCCCCCACCGATGGCGTCGAGAAATCCGCCTGCCAGACCGAGCGGTCCGGCGAGTTTCTTGCGGGCGGCGAACTTCGGCACTTGGCCCAGCGACCGCAAGACCAGCCAAATGCCGACCGCCAACAAATAGGCGGCGATCCAAAGCTTGAGCTGCCTGCCGTCAAAAGCGGTGACCAGAAGGGTGCCAGTCAGCCCGCCGGCTGTTCCGGCCAAAGCCAGCCGCCAGAACAGGCTGCGGCTGATATTGCCATGCCGGGCATGGGCGAGCGCGGAGGCAATGCCGGTGAATATCTTGGCGACATGCACCGCGGCAGACGCCTGCGCCGGGCCGGCGCCGAAGGCCATGAGCGCGGACGCGGCAATGATGCCGAACGCCATGCCGAGCGCGCCATCGACAATCTGCGCCAGAAAACCGACCAGGGCGAAAATCAGGAAATCGGACATGGGGAGGCTCCGGGCGACAGCGCGGACCTTATTGGCTGGCGCCCACGCCTCAAGAAACGGAATTGCTGAAACCTGCCGGAACCCGGATGGATTTTCTCCGCCTGGAATGGAATGCGGCTCACCTGCCTGCTGGCAATGCAAAGCTGCGTGCAGAAATATTGATATCACCACATTCATCCAGCGGGATCAGCACTTCCGGGCAGCGCGCATCGGCAATCTGCCAACCGTCGGGACCCAGGACAAGTGCAGCAGGGTGGATCACTTTGGGCGCTGCGGATCGCGCCTGGATTGTCACGATCTTCGTTTTCCGGACCGCATTGGCCAGCGGCAGAAGGCGCTGGTCTGCTACGGCTATCGGCGCTTTCATGATGCCAAACCTTGATTGAGATGCCGCTATATGCCGGCGGACAGTATCGGGAAACGACTCGATCAATTTGCGCACGGCGCGTGCGCCAGCCAAATCCATGCCCAGAGCCTGAAGTTGTGCTGCTCCACCAGAAAGAATTACGCCAAGCGCTTCCGCTTCGTCCTCGGCCAAACCCGTGAGCCTTGTGCGATAGTTGAAGCCGAGTTCGACACCGCCGCCATTGCCGCGAAACACGATGACCGGAAGGCCTGCCTCGGTCATGGCATCGACATCGCGCAAGATGGTGCGGCGCGTGACCTCGACCTCCGCAGCCAGGCTGGCGCAAGACATGCGGCCACGGTTTTGCAAGAGCAGCAATATTTGCAAAAGGCGGGACGCACGCATGGCCAATTCCAAATATGACAATAGATGTCACTTATAGGCATGTAACGGATGCGGACAACAGGAGAACGCCATGTTTCATTTCGAAGTCCGCCGCACGCTTCCCGTCTCGCCGGAAGCCATCTGGGCCGTCATCACCAATGCGTCATTGCTTCAAACCGGCCCGTTCGGCATATCGGCAATCAAGGGCAAAATTGCGCCGGGCGAGACAATTTCGCTGTGGTCCGATGCCAGCCCTGGCCGCGCCTTCAAGCTCAAAGTTACCGGATTTTCACCTGCATCTTCAATGAGATGGGAGGGCGGTCTGCCGTTCGGCCTTTTTTGGGGCGTTCGGAAATTCACCCTGACGCAGACGCCTCAAGGTTGCGAATTCCATATGCGGGAGGATTATTCAGGTTTGCTTTCCGGTCTGATCCGCAAGTCGATGCCCGATCTGACACCGTCCTTCAACACCTTCGCCGAGGCCCTCGCTGGCCATTTTCAGGAGAATAACCGATGAACATGGTGACCTATGGCAATGGAACGTCCGACGACCCCTGGATCTTAAAGACCCCGCCGCTGACATCGGACTTTCAGGCATGGCGCGACGAAACGGCCAATCCGCCCGCCCTCGTTATTCAGGTTGGATCGACCCGCCTTTCCTATCAACTGCGCTGCATCGAGGATTTGCACGCCATGCTCACGGCGCATGGAGGATGGATGCTTCTCGGCAATGCCGACGAAGGCAAACCCGTCATTGAAGATTCCGTGGAGGCATGGACGCGCGACGCGGCCAATCCCGCCGGCGGCTATTACGGGCTGCGCAAGGGCTATCGCGGCCGGTTTGCCAATTATGTGCCGCCGGTGCTGGAATTGCTTGGCTTGGCCGATGTCGAGCACAATCCGCGCGGAAACCGGATGCGCGCGCGCGAACGAGGCGAAAGCTGATCAGATTTTGGATTTCACATACCCCGCAGCAATCGCTTCGGCCTCGGAGCAGAACCATCTTTCCCGCCGGTTAGCTGTCCGGATCTCGGTTTCCGAGTAGCATTGCCCGCCAGGCACATGATATTTGCCCGAACTGTTCCCCTTTACTGCGCAATCTGGTGACGGTGCGCCGGGATCGGGAACCAGATCGAGCGGATCATGCACGCATGCGCGCTTCAACTCGGCCTTTTCCCATCCTGCGGCAATTGCTTCGGCTTCCGAGCAGAACCAGCGTTCCTTGTCGCCCTTGATGACCGTCTTTTCATAGTGGGGATGGCCGGGCAGGAAATACAGTCTCCCGTTTTTGCTGATATTGCCCTTTATCAGACAGCCCGGGCGCTCCTGCGCCTCAAGCGGCGTTCCGCCTGCCAGGCCCACACCAATCAGGATCACCGCGGCCGCCAGAATGCGCATGGCCCAGCTTAATACGGAATCGGGAAAATCAACGGCGGTTTTTGCAGAAAAACGAAAGGGCGGCCCGCGGGAGCCGCCCTTTGCATTGAATATTCGTTCGCGCTTTATGGACTTCCTCAGAAGTCCATGCCGCCACTCAAACCGGGCAAACCCGGTTTGAGCATTTTGAGTTCATGGGCGCGCTTTATGGACTTCCTCAGAAGTCCATGCCGCCCATGCCGCCCATGCCGCCGCCGCCCATGCCGCCCGGCATGCCGCCAGCGCCCGAATCCTTCTTCGGGGCTTCGGCAATCATGGCTTCGGTGGTGACGAGCAGGCCGGCAACCGAGGCCGCGTCCTGAAGTGCGGTGCGCACGACCTTGACCGGATCGACGATGCCCATGGCGATCATGTCGCCGAACTCGCCGGTCTGGGCGTTGTAGCCGAAGGTTGCGCCCTTGTTGTCGAGGATCTTGCCCGCAACAATGGAGGCTTCCGCGCCTGCATTGGTGGCGATCTGACGGCACGGGGCCTGCAGGGCGCGGCGGATAATGGCGATGCCGGCGGCCTGGTCGGCATTGTCGCCGGTGACCTTGATGGCCAGCGAAGCGCGCAGGAGTGCGACGCCGCCGCCCGGAACGATGCCTTCTTCAACGGCAGCGCGGGTAGCATTGAGCGCATCGTCAACGCGGTCCTTGCGTTCCTTGACTTCGACTTCGGTCGAGCCGCCGACGCGGATGACGGCAACACCGCCGGCCAGCTTGGCCAGGCGTTCCTGCAGCTTTTCCTTGTCGTAATCGGAGGTGGTCTCTTCAACCTGCTGCTTGATCTGGGCAACGCGGCCGGCGATTTCGGCCTTCTTGCCGGCGCCGTCAACGATGGTGGTGTTCTCCTTGGAGATCGACACCTTCTTGGCGCGGCCGAGCATGGCGAGCGTCACGTTTTCCAGCTTGATGCCGAGGTCTTCGGAAATCACCTGGCCGCCCGTCAGGATGGCGATGTCTTCCAGCATGGCCTTGCGGCGGTCGCCGAAACCCGGGGCCTTGACGGCAGCGATCTTGAGGCCGCCGCGCAGCTTGTTGACCACCAGCGTGGCAAGGGCTTCACCTTCGACGTCTTCGGAGATGATGACCAGCGGCTTCTGCGTCTGGACGACAGCTTCGAGGATCGGCAGCATGGCCTGCAGGTTCGACAGCTTCTTCTCGTGAAGCAGGATGTAGGCGTCTTCGAGATCGGCAACCATCTTGTCGGGGTTGGTCACGAAGTAAGGCGACAGGTAACCGCGGTCGAACTGCATGCCTTCGACGACTTCGAGCTCGGTTTCGGCAGTCTTGGCTTCTTCAACGGTGATGACGCCTTCATTGCCGACCTTCTGCATGGCCTTGGCGATCATTTCGCCAATCGAGCTTTCGCCATTGGCCGAAATGGTGCCGACCTGGGCGACTTCATCGGAAGTCTTGATCTTCTTGGCGCTCTTGACGAGATGGGCGACCACTTCGGTCACGGCCATGTCGATGCCGCGCTTGAGATCCATCGGGTTCATGCCGGCAGCAACCGACTTGTGGCCTTCCTGGACAATTGACTGGGCCAGCACCGTTGCCGTGGTGGTGCCGTCGCCGGCAATGTCATTGGTCTTGGAGGCAACTTCGCGCACCATCTGGGCGCCCATGTTCTCGAACTTGTCTTCAAGCTCGATTTCCTTGGCGACGGTGACGCCGTCCTTGGTGATGCGCGGTGCGCCGAACGACTTGTCGATCACCACATTGCGGCCCTTGGGGCCGAGGGTCACCTTCACTGCGTCGGCGAGGATGTTGACGCCGCGCAGCATGCGCTCACGCGCGTCACGGCCGAATTTCACTTCTTTGGCAGCCATTTTACTGGTCTCCGTATGTCAATTGGGATGAATTTGCGTGGAAAGTCCGGCGATCAGCCGAGAATGCCCATGATGTCGGATTCCTTCATGATCAGAAGGTCTTCGCCATTGAGCTTGACTTCGGTGCCCGACCACTTGCCGAACAGGACCTTGTCACCGGCCTTCACGTCGAGCGGCACGAGCTTGCCGGCTTCGTCGCGGGCGCCGGAGCCGACGGCGATGATTTCGCCTTCCTGCGGCTTTTCCTTGGCGGTGTCGGGGATGATGATGCCGCCGGCGGTCTTGGACTCGGACTCGAGGCGACGGACGACCACGCGGTCATGCAGCGGGCGGAATTTCAGCTTGGCCATGTTTTTGAACCCTCATGGTAACGCAAAAAGGATGATGGAACGGCTCGCCTGCGGCGAGCCATGTGTTGGCACTCTGCGAAGGTGAGTGCTAACGGGGCGGAGATAGGCGCTCGCTTGGCCCGCGTCAAGGCTGCGACGGCACGTGCAGCGCTTTTGGTGAATGCCAAAAAGAAAATCCCCGCCGGTTGCCCGGCGGGGATTGGTGTGGTTCCGCAGGTCCGGCTGGGGTCAGCCGACGATGCGCAGGTTGGAAAGCTCGTCGGCAATCGCCTTGAACACTTCCAGAAGATCGTCGCCGGTCGTATTCCAGAACAGCTTTTTCATCGAGCCGTCGGGATTCTTGCGGAACTTCGATTCCGACGAGCACTGCTGCAGGCCCGAAATCTGCGCGGAGTCATCGCTGGCATCAAGGTCGAGCGCCACGGTGAAGACGATCATGTCATCCTGTGTCTTCATGTTGTCGCAGACCTGCTGCATATGCTCGTCCAGCGCATCGGAATAATTGCCGCCTGAATAATCCGAACGGCCAATGTCACTGGACGTGCCGAGGAACAGGCGCGGATCGGATTCGCCTGGCACGTTGTGGCCGACATAGCCGTAGGCCTGGTAGCCGGACTTGTTGCCTGCCGGATCGGTGTTGTTCAAATCGGTATAGGTGTTGGAGCCGTCGGTCAGGATGATGACAACCTTGTCATTGCCCTTTTCCGATTCCGGCCGGCCGCCAGTGAACGGAGCGCGGCTCGACACCGTGCGCCAGCCCCAGGCAATGCCTTCCGGCACGTTGGTCATGCTGGTCGGCTCCATGTCATCGATGGCGTCAAGCACAGCTTGGCGGCCGGCATCGGTGGTCACGTCCTGAAGCGGTGTAATGGCCGGCGTGGTGCAGGAATAGTTCGGTCCCTTGCCGCTGCCCGAGCTGGCG
>JBATMU010000324.1:0-21434 GCA_049289995.1 Rhizobiaceae bacterium
TTTCAGACCGGCATAGACGCCGCCCCAATCGCGCCCGGCTTCCGGCGCAGCAATGTTATCTGCCGCCTGCGCGGAAAATGCCGCCAATATCATAGTCACGGCCAATGCCAGCTTTTTCATGATTCTATCCTCGCAACCGCCCCAGTTAATGGATCGTTAACAGGACGTTCTAGAAAGTGCTATTGTAAAAATGTCACGAACCGGGAAAATCCGCTGCCATTTTACACGCCGGAATTGCGCCGGGTTTCATTTCGGCCGGCTGATGAGTTTACGGCTTGAATGCCCGCCTCAATATCCCGGCGTGTCAGCGGCCGTCTTCCGCCTGGGCGCATATTTGTCAAACAGCGCGAGCATGCGCGCATCGCGCACCTTGGCTGAATCCTCGCCCATTACCACGCCGACCACGGTTTTGCCGCCGCGGTTGGCCGAGGTGACGAGATTGAATCCGGAAGCGCGCGTATAGCCGGTCTTGATGCCATCGGCGCCGTCGATCATGTCCAAAGCCCGGTTGTGGCCGCGCACTTCGCGTCCGGCATAGGCGAATGTGCGGGCGGAAAAGCGGGTAAAATGCTGCGGAAAACGCTCGCGCAGCGCCATTCCAAGCACGGCCATGTCGCGCGCCGTGGTCACCTGGGCGCTGTCGGGCAGGCCAGAGGCATTGCGGAATGTGGTGCGATTCATGCCGAGCGCACGCGCTTTTGAGGTCATGGCGGCGGCAAAGGCACTTTCGGAACCGCCAAGATGTTCGGCAACAACCACTGCGGCATCATTGGCGGATTTGACCGCCAGAGCCGAAATGGCGGTATCAACATCGAGCGTCTGGCCGGCTTTCAAGCCAAGTTTTGACGGCGCCTGGCCGGCGGCGAAAGACGAGACGGGCATCTGTGTGGACGAGGATACGCGTCCGGTCTCGAGGGCTTCAAACAGCAGGTAAAGCGTCATCATCTTGGTAAGCGAGGCCGGAAAGCGCAGGTCGTCGGCATGAGCCGAATAGAGCGCTTGTTTGGTGCCGGAATCGACCATGATGGCCGCATAGCGCTGCGGCAGCGGGTTGGCGGTGCGTTTGACATCCAGTGTCTTGGATGTGTTGCAGGCGGAAAGCGCCAGCATGAGCACAAACGCAGCGGCAAAACGCATGCCCGCCGCAATCCGGTTTTCCTGGTGCGCCAATTCCCAAGCCCTCTCGGGCCGAAGCCCGGTTCGTATTCAAGCCGTCCTAGAGCATGATGCGTTCAATTGGAATCGTTTGGACGCCGGTATTTTGTGGTTCGGCAAGAAGCGCGGGGCGAGGCGGCATGAATGCCGTTAGCCGCGCGCGACGCAGTCCGGGACGCAAAAGACCAAGTCTAAACGATTGCGGTTTGCTCATGCCTTTCAGATTGCTGCATTTTCCTTGGCTCGGCGGCCTTTCCCGCTCCAGCGGCGTCGAAATCCTCGCGCGATATTCGTATCGCGCTGCGGTCTTCTCCTTGCTGGCGCGAAAAATCCTCGCCGCCAAACCGCTCCCAATTGAGCGTATCATGCTCTAATATCATCGGGCGATTCAGGCAATCCAATGGCATGGATCAATTACCGGACCCTTTCTTGATCGGCGCGATGAAACCGGGCAAAGGTCAGCCATGTTGCGAAGCCTCGATCATCTGGTCTTGCCGGCTGCCTCGCTGAAAGCGGCGCGGACGCGGCTTGGCGCGCTGGGTTTCACGCTGGCGGCGGACGGTGTGCACCCGTTCGGCACGGCCAATGCCTGCGTATATTTTTCCGACGGCACCTTTCTGGAGCCGCTGGTTGTCGCGGATCGCTTCGCGGCAGAGGCAGCGATTGCGGCAGGCAATGTCTTTGTCGCCCATGACGCTGAATATCGGCAAGCCCTTGGCGATGAAGGGTTCTCGGCGTTGGTGATCAGCTCTGATGATGCGCGGGCGGATGACGCCGCATTTCGCGCCAATGCGGTGTCGTGCGGTCCGGTTCTGGATTTCGGCCGGGATTTTGTGGATCCGGACGGCAATCGGGCGCGCATGGATTTCCGGCTGGCATTCGCCCGTGCCGCCGCCATGCCGTTGGCGCTGGTGTTTTCATGCCAGCGGATCAATGCGCCAAACGCGGATCGTTCGGCGCTGGAGCGCCATGCCAATGGCGTGAGCGGCATTTCGCGCATCGTGCTGGAGGCGCCGGATATTGCAGCGGCTGCGGCGTTTTTCCGCGCCATGCTTGGTGATCCGGGCGAAGGCCCGGTGTTTGCGCTAGGCAAAGCCCGGCTGGAAATCGCCGCAGGAGAGGGCCCGGCGCGATTTACGGCGATCCGTTTCCGTACGCCGAACCTTGCAAAGATTGCCGCAATGCTGGATCGGGCTGGCATCGGTTACCATCGCCATAACGGCATTGTCGCCGTGGCGCCCGCTCCCGGACAGGGTGCGACATTTGAATTTGAGGACGAAAATGACGAAGCCTGATTCCCATGTGAAGGCCGGAAATGCCGTGTTCGGCAATGATCTGCCGCTGACCTTGATTGCCGGTCCCTGTCAGATGGAAAGCCGGGATCATGCCTTCATGATGGCTGGCGCGCTCAAGGAGCTGACGGAAAAGCTCGGCATCGGGCTGGTTTACAAATCCTCGTTCGACAAGGCCAACCGGACCTCGCTAGGCGGCAAGCGCGGCCTTGGCCTCGAAAAGAGCCTTGCGGTATTTGCCGATATCAAGGCCGAACTCGGACTGCCGGTGCTGACCGATATTCATTCCGAGGCGCAATGCGCCGAGGCGGCGGACGTCGCCGACATCCTGCAGATCCCGGCCTTTCTGTGCCGCCAGACCGACTTGCTGATTGCGGCCGCGAAAACCGGCCGGATCATCAATGTCAAAAAGGGCCAGTTCCTGGCGCCCTGGGACATGAAAAATGTCGTGGCTAAAATCACGGGTTCAGGCAATTCCAAGGTTATGGTCACCGAGCGCGGCGCGTCCTTCGGCTACAATACGCTGGTGTCGGACATGCGGGCGCTGCCGATTATGCGGGAAATTGGCGCTCCGGTGATTTTTGATGCGACACACTCCGTGCAGCAGCCGGGCGGGCAGGGTGGATCAACGGGTGGCGAGCGGCGCTTCGTCGAAACGCTGGCCCGCGCCGCTGTGGCGGTGGGCGTGGCGGGCGTATTCATTGAGACGCATGAAGACCCGGACAATGCGCCGTCTGACGGGCCAAACATGGTGCCGCTCAAGGACTTGGGCGGCCTGCTTGAGAAACTGATTCAGTTCGACCGCGTGGCCAAAGGCTGATATTTTCGTGCTTCTGTCTTGAGGAGCGATGTCATGGGCAAGGTCCGCGTGGATAGTTTCGCCATTTCGGCTGATGGCTTTGGCGCCGGGCCGGATCAGGATTTGCAAAATCCGCTCGGCATAGGCGGGCGCGACCTGCACAACTGGGTTTTCCCGACCCGCTCTTTCCAGCGCATGCATGGCGGCGGCAAGGATGGAACCCTTGGCGTGGACAATGATTTTGCCGAAGCCAGTTTCATCAATGTCGGCGCCTGGATCATGGGCCGCAACATGTTTGGCCCGGTGCGCGGGCCGTGGCCTGATGAAAACTGGAAAGGCTGGTGGGGACCCAATCCGCCCTACCACGTGCCGACCTTTGTTCTGACCCATCATGGCAGGCCGCCGCTTGAAATGGAGGGCGGCACGGTTTTCCATTTTGTCACCGGCGGACTTGATGAGGCCATGGCGCTGGCGCGCGCAGCCGCTGGTGCGGCCGATGTGCGGATCGGCGGCGGAGTGGCGACTGTGCGTGAAGCCTTGCAGCGGCAATATATCGGCCGCATGCACATTGGTCAGTCGCCAGTGCCTCTCGGGAGCGGCGAGGCGCTGTTTGCGGGTCTTGACCTCAAGGCCTTGGGCTATGCGGTGACCAGCAAGACGCCATCAGATGCGGCCATGCACCTGGTCATCGAGCGCCAGCCTGTGTGAAGCATTTCACGGTGATTTCACGCCGGGTGGGGCAGGATTTGGGCGTTGCAGGAGGCGCAGATGGCTAAAACACGAAAAATGTCGCTCGGCGAAATCCGCCGCAAATCCAATGCCGGTGCACTCACCGAGGCCGAAGTTCGGCGAATTTTTATTGCCAAGGACAATATCGACGGCAAAATCGGCCCGGTTGTGGCTTTTGACCCAGAGCATGTTGATTTCTCCGGATTTGAGGCGGCGCCGGGCGAAGCTGAGGTGTTGCTGGAAAAGGCAGGAAAGAAAGCCGAGGCCAAAATCAAGGCTTCGAAAAAAGCGCTTGAAACAACAATTGGTTTGAAAGCCAAGAAAAAGGTCCTGGTTCTGGCAGAAGGCGATTCATGGTTCAGTCTGCCCTGGCTCATCAAGCCGAAAACCGCGATGGACTTTCTGGACGAAACCCATGATGTCAACAACCTCGCCCATTGGGGCGATGTTCTGGCCGACATGGTGGCCAAAGCCTCCTATGCCGTTCCGCTCGGTTCGGGCAAATACCGGCACTTCTTCCTGTCGGGCGGCGGAAATGATGTACTGGACGGGATCGCAAGCTATGTTGCAAGGCGCAAGGACGGCGACACGGACCCGGCCAACGCCCCAGGGTATATCAAACCGGGTTACAGCAAGGCGCTCGCCGGGCTGATTGCGCTCTATTCTGCCGCAGCCGATGCAACGCCAGCCAACACGATTCTGTACGTTCACGGCTATGCCCATGCAAAACCATTGAAAAATGGCCCCTATCTGGGGACGCCGCTCAAGAAGCAGGGATTTGACGCGATCGAGCATGCCGATCTGGCGCAGGCAATCATCCGTCACATGGTGGACATGTTCAATGCGGCGCTGAGCGGATTTGCCGCCTCGCGGGCGCGGGTCGTCTACATTGACTTGCGGACGGTTGTGAAGGCGAAAGATTGGCACAGCGACGAAATCCATCCCAGCAAGGCGGGCGCGGCCAAGATCGCCGATACCTTCCGGGCAGCGATCGCCGCCAATATTCCGGTTGCCTGAAGCCTCGCCCTCACAATGGAATGTTGTCGTGCTTCTTCCAGGGATTGGCCAAATCCTTGTTGCGCAGCATCCTGAGCGCACGCGCTATGCGGCGGCGGGTCGAGTGCGGCATGATGACGTCATCGACATAGCCGCGTTCGGCAGCAACAAACGGCGACAGAAAACGGGCCTCGTAGTTTTTCGTGTGCTCGGCGATCTTGTCCTTGTCGTCGATGTCCTTGCGGAAAATGATCTCGACCGCGCCCTTGGCGCCCATCACGGCAATCTGGGCGGTTGGCCAGGCATAGTTGAGGTCGCCGCGCAGGTGTTTTGAAGCCATCACGTCATAGGCGCCGCCATAGGCCTTGCGGGTGATGACGGTGATCTTTGGTACGGTGGCTTCGGCGTAGGCAAACAGCAGTTTTGCGCCATGCTTGATGAGCCCGCCATATTCCTGCGCGGTGCCGGGCAGGAAGCCAGGCACATCGACAAAAGTGACGACCGGGATGTTGAAACAGTCGCAAAACCGCACGAAACGCGCTGCTTTGCGGCTGGCGTCGGAATCCAGAACACCGGCCAGCACCATGGGCTGGTTGGCGACGATGCCAACAGTGCTCCCGTCGATGCGGCCGAGCCCCGTGACGATGTTTTTGGCGAAGGAAGCCTGGATTTCGAAAAAGTCGGCTTCATCGACTGTCTTCAGCACCAGTTCCTTGATGTCATAGGGTTTTGACGCATTGTCCGGCACCAGCCGGTCGAGTGACATGTCAATGTCCGTCACCGATTGGTGGCATTCGATCTCTGGCAGCTCTGCGGTATTGGACGATGGCAACAGGTCGATCAGCCGGCGCATCTGCAAGAGCGCCTCGACGTCATTGTCAAATGCGCCGTCGGCAATCGAGGATTTGGTGGTGTGAACCGATGCGCCGCCCAATTCCTCGGCGGTCACCGTCTCGTTTGTCACGGTCTTGACCACATCCGGGCCGGTGACAAACATGTAGGAGGTGTCGCGAACCATGAAGATGAAATCGGTCATCGCCGGTGAATAGACATCGCCGCCCGCGCAAGGCCCCATGATGAGCGAAATCTGCGGGATGACGCCGGAGGCCAGCACATTGCGCTGGAAAATTTCGGCGTAACCGCCAAGCGCGGCCACCCCTTCCTGGATGCGGGCGCCGCCGGCATCGAACAAGCCGATGACGGGCGCGCGGTTTTTCAGCGCCATGTCCTGCAGCTTGGTGATCTTGCCGGCGTGCGCCTCCGACAGAGAGCCGCCGAACACGGTGAAATCCTTGGAGAACACAAACACAGTGCGGCCGTTGACCGTGCCCCATCCGGTGACCACGCCATCGCCGGCGATCTTCTGCTTCTCCATGCCGAAATCAGCCGAGCGGTGTTCGACAAACATGTCGAACTCTTCGAACGAGCCTTCATCCAGCAGAACCGAGATGCGTTCGCGCGCTGTCAGCTTGCCGCGCTTGTGCTGGGCGTCGACACGTGCCTTGCCGCCGCCGGCGCGGGCCGCATCGCGGCGGCGTTCGAGTTCGTTTAGAACGTCATTCATGGTTATTCCCCCGGGGCATTCCTGCAGACCCGAATAGCACGGCTTGCCGGACCGGCAAACGTGGCGTTGGTCAAATACGGCTCACCATGAACCGGTATTGGGCATGGAGACCCACGGCTCTGCAGGCGGCAGCGGCTCGCCCTCCTGCAGAAGTTCCACCGAAATGCCGTCCGGCGATTTGACAAAGGCCATGTTGCCGTCGCGCGGCGGGCGGTTGATGGTGACACCCTTGTCCATCAGGCTTTGGCACAGCGCGTAGATGTTGGCTGTCTTGTAAGCGAGATGGCCGAAATTGCGCCCGCCGGAATAGGTCTCGCCAACTCCGTTTGCATCGGGCCAATTCCAGGTGAGTTCAAGTTCCGGGGCGCGTTCGCGGGCCGATTGTTCGCGGTTTTGCGGAGCGGCGAGAAAGATCAGCGTGAAGCGCCCGGCCTCGCTTTCATGGCGGCGTACCTCATCCAATCCGAGCTTGGCGCACCAGAAGTCCAGCGCTTCGTCAACGTTGCGGATACGGATCATGGTATGAAGGAAGCGCATGGATGTTCTCCGAAGAGTTGGGGATCTGCCGCAGATTAGCGGCGCGGGCGCCGCCGGGGCAAGGCCATACATGTCATGTTGAAAAATCCGGACGGGCCTTGCCCTTTCAATGCGCCACAGTGTTATCCTCGCAACAAGAATCAGTTGTGTCGGTTTTGGGGAAGGTGCGTTCGGATGGGGGAAAAGTCCTCATTGACGGGGCGGGATGAGTTTCAGGCCGACCGGGCTGCCGATGATTTGGCGGACGGCGCGGATCTGGTTGAAATCTCCGGCGCCATCAAGTGGTTTGACGTTGCCAAGGGCTATGGCTTCATCGTTCCCGATGAAGGCGACTATGGCGACATTCTTCTGCATGTGACCTGCCTGAGGCGCGACGGCTTTCAGGTGGCGCTGGAAGGTGCGCGCGTGGTCTGCCTGATCCGCCGCGGCGGCCGCGGCTTCCAGGCGTTCCGGGTGATCGGCATGGACAATTCCACCGCCGTGCAGCCGCAGGAAGACCTGACCATCCGCACCCATACCGCCGTCGTGCCTGAAAGCGGGCTGGAACGGGCCATAGTCAAATGGTTCAACCGCACCAAGGGCTTTGGCTTCCTGACGCGCGGCGAAGGCACCGAAGATGTTTTCATCCACATGGAAACGCTGCGCAAATTTGGCGTGACGGAATTGCGCCCGGGTCAGGTTGTGCTGGTGCGGTTCGGCCGCGGCGACAAAGGCCTTATGGCTGCCGAAATTCATCCTGATATCGGAACGCTGCCGGCTTCCCATTGAAGCGCATGCACGGGCCGGCGCCGGATGCGGGTTCGCCGCGCCTGGCAGGTTTGCGCTGGGGAAACAGTCAATTGGGCATGCGGCGCAATATCATTCTGGCTTTGGTCATATTGGGCGGCGGCCTTGCCGTCTGGTCGGTTTCTGACCGGCTGATCCCCAAACAGGCTTCGATCACCCAGCCAAGCATGCTGGAAACGAACCCTGTGCCGCTGATCGCCGAGACGATCGACGGGCCGGTGGAAATCAGCATCGAGATCGCCGATGACGATCACGAGCGTGAAATCGGGCTGATGTTCCGCGAAGACCTGCCCGACCGGCACGGCATGCTGTTTGTATTCGCCGTCACCGGCCCGGTCGGATTCTGGATGAAGAATACGCCGCTGGCGCTTGACCTGGTGTTTATCGGCGAAGACGGGCGGGTGGGCGCGGTGCGGCGCGGCGAACCGCAATCGCTCGAGGTGATTGCGCCGGCCGGGCCCGTGCGGTTCGTTCTCGAACTGGAAGCCGGTGTTGCGGGGGCGCTGAAAATCGTGCCGGGCACGCTGCTGCGCCATCCGGCCATCCAGGCAGTCCGTGGCTGATGCGCGGCTTCGATCATGACGGGTTTCATTTCAGCACCTTCAGCCATGGCGAAGGCGATCCGGTCCTGCTGATTCACGGCTTTGCCTCGTCCAAGGAGGTCAATTGGGTGCAGCCGGGCTGGGCCAAAACCTTGACCGATGCCGGTTACCGCGTGTTGGCGTTTGACAACCGCGGCCATGGCGGCACAACCCGCAGCCGGGTGCCGGACGACTATTCGCCGGAGAAAATGGCAAGCGACGCGCTGGCGTTTCTTGATTCCGAGGGCATTACCCGGGCCCATGTCATGGGCTATTCGATGGGCGCGCGGATTGCCGCCTTTCTGGCGCTTGCGGCGCCCGACCGCGTGGCGAGCCTGGTGCTTGGCGGTCTTGGCAGCGGCATGACCGATGGCGTGGGTGACTGGGACCCGATAGCCGAAGCCTTGCGGGCCGATGATCCGGCCACAATCACCCATGCGCGCGGCGCCATGTTCCGCGCCTTTGCCGACAAGACCAAAAGCGACCGCTTTGCGCTGGCCGCCTGCATTTCGGCATCGCGCACACTGCTTTCGCCCGACCAGATCAGGCAGATATGCATGCCCTGTCTGGTGGCGGTAGGCAGCAAGGATGATATTGCGGGCGATCCGCATGCGCTGGCGAAGCTCTTGCCGCGCGGCGAAGCCCTGGACATTCCGGGGCGCGACCACATGCTTGCGGTGGGCGACAAGGTGTTCAAGGCCGCCGTTCTCGCCTTTTTCGAGGAGCACCCGCTTTGACTGGCAAACCTGTCACATTCACCGGGGCGGAAGGCAATGCGCTCGCCGCCGACCTCTACACGGGCGAAGGCCGCACGGTCATTTTCCTGCATGGCGGTGGCCAGACGCGGCATGCATGGGGCGGCACGGCGCGGCGGGTCGCTGCTGCCGGGGCGCGGGCGATCAGTGTTGACCTGCGCGGCCATGGGCAAAGCGCCTGGGTGGACAGCGGCAATTACCGGTTTGCCGATTACGTGGCCGACACGGCGGAACTCGCCAAACAGGCGCTTGAGCGGTTTGGCGATCCTGTGGTGATTGCCGGTGCATCGCTCGGCGGCATTGCCGCACTTGGTGCGGAGCAGTTTCACGGGCCGCTGGCGGAAAGCCTGATCCTTGTCGACATCACGCCGCGCATGGACCTTCAGGGCGTGCTGCGCATCCAGGGGTTCATGGCCGAACACCTCAATGAGGGGTTTGCCAATCTGGACGAAGCAGCGGACGCCATTGCGCGTTATCTGCCCAACCGCAAGCGCCCGTCATCATTGGCCGGGCTCGCCAAAAACCTCAGGCTCGGCGCCGATGGCCGCCATTATTGGCATTGGGATCCGCTGTTCATGACCGGCGAGCGCAACATCAATGCAGGCGCGCTGGAAATACTCGGGCAGATGATGGATGCATTGCCCAAACTGGACGTGCCGGTTTTGCTGGTGCGCGGCATGCAGTCCGAACTGATCCATCCGCACCATGCCGAGGAATTTCTGGCGCTTGCGCCCAAGGCGCGGCTGGTCGATGTCTCCGAAGCCGGCCACATGGTAGCCGGAGACCGCAATGACGTGTTCACCGAGGCGGTGTTGGGGTTTTTGGGTGAGGTGCGCGGCTGAAGGCCGGGCAGTCAGCTTCCGGTGAAAACCGCCTTGCGGCGTTCGGCAAAGGCCGCGCGGCCTTCGGCATAGTCGGCGCTGTCAAAAGTCAACGCACCGAGACGCGCCGCCGAAGCCGCAAAGCCGGGTTCGGTCACAGCGCGGATTGAGGCTTTCGAGGCCCTGACCGACAAGGGTGCCGCATCGGCGATCTGGCGGGCCAAAGCACCAACGCGTCCCTCCAGCACGGCGGGCAGATGAACTTCCATGAGGAAACCTGCCCCAAGTGCGTCCTCAGCGGACAGGACCGCGCCGGTAAACGTCAGATATTTGGCCAATTGGGAACCGCAGGCGGCAACGATGTCGGCCATGGCGTCCTGCGGATAGGCGAGGCCGAGCCTGGCGGCAGGCACGGAAAACCGGGCGTCCGGCGTCGCCAGCCGGATGTCGCAGGCCGCTGCAAGGCCGAAACCGCCGCCGTAACAGATGCCGTCAATGGCGGCGATCACCGGGATTGGTGTTTCCCGCAGCGCCCGGAACGCCGCCGAATTGACCGCCTCATAGGTACGGGCGGATTCGGCGTCCTTGCGGACTGTGGCAAATTCGGAAATGTCGGCGCCGGCGCAAAAATTGCCGCCCGCACCAGACAGGATCAGCACGCGGGCGGACGCGGCAGCTTTTGCAAGGAGAGCGGGCAGGGACGCCCACATGGCTGCGTCGAGCGCGTTTTTGCGGGCCGGCCGGTTGATAACCAGCCTGGCGATGTTGTTCGAGATTTCAAGACCGAGAGCGGCGGACATGGCAAACTTTACCGTGATCGCCATAGCGGCGAATTGATATTCAGTTCAAACACGAAATGCCGTATCATGCGGCCCAATGCAATTGCCGGAGATTGCCGATGTCGGCCAGAGCCAAGACTAGCACCGTTACGCCGGTTGACCCGATCTGGTCGCATGTGCGCCGCGAAGCGCAGGACGCGGCGGACCGCGACCCCATGCTGGCCGGTTTCCTGTATGCGACCGTTCTCAACCACCATACGCTGGAAGAAGCGGTCGTTCACCGCATTGCCGAGCGGCTGGACCATCAGGACGTGCCTGCCGATCTGATCCGGCAAACGTTTGAGGTCATGCTGGTGGCAAAGGCGGAATTCGCCGATATCCTGCGCGTTGACCTGCAGGCGGTTTATGACCGCGACCCGGCCTGCGAGCGCTATATTGATCCGCTGCTCTATTTCAAAGGCTTCCATGCCATCCAGACCCATCGTTTGGCGCATTGGCTCTGGGAGACCGGCCGCAAGGATTTTGCGCTTTACCTGCAAAGCCGCATGTCGGCGATTTTCCAGGTGGACATTCATCCGGCTGTCAAAATGGGCAAAGGCATTTTCTTTGATCACGCCACCGGCATCGTGATCGGCATGACGGCGGAGCTCGATGATGACGTTTCCATCCTGCAGGGCGTTACGCTGGGCGGCACCGGCAAGGAAACCGGCGACCGGCATCCGAAAATACGCCGGGGCGTGCTGATTGGCGCGGGCGCGGAAATCCTCGGCAATATCGAAATCGGCTGCTGCTCGAAGGTGGCGGCGGGATCTGTTGTCCTCAAGCCTGTGCCGTCGGGCGTGACGGTGGCCGGCGTTCCGGCGCGGGTGGTGGGTGAGGCGGGCTGCTCGGAGCCGGCGCGCCAGATGGACCAGATGCTCGCCCGCGAGATTTGAGCGGATTTCAAGCGTTTCAGATTTGGAAAACCGCGCTTGCGGCTTTACAGGGCGTTTGGCCGCGTGGCACATGCGCCATGAAGACTGATGCGCACTGCCATGGCGCCGAAACGGGAAAAGCCGATGAAACCTGAAGAAATCCGCAAGCTCGAAGCCTATTTCAAACGGCTTTTCCAGAACGAGACGCTGCAGGTCAAGGCGCGGCCGCGCATCAAGGATTCGTGCGAACTCTATCTCGGCGACGAGTTTCTCGGTGTCATTTCCAAGATCGAGGACGAAGGCGAGACCTCGTTCGACCTTTCAATGTCCATCCTGGATATCGATCTGAATTAATCGGCCGCCACCAGTTCGGCGGCCTTGGCGCGGATGGCCGCTTCCAGGTCTGCCCAATTGGCGAGAGTCTCGCGCGGAAACCGGTAGGTCAGGCTCAGGTCTTCGCCGACATGGATGTCGCGCTCACAGGCGGCAAGCGTTTCAGAAGCTTCCGGCCCGGTCATGCAGCGCGCGACAAGCCTGTCCTGCCCATCCGTGACCGCCAGCAATTCATCCATGTAGCCGGAGTCCGGCCTGAATCCGTAAAGCGTGGCGCCGCCTTCGCCGGCAATGCCCGGCTCAAGAATGAGCGAGCGATAAATCGGCTCCAGCCGGCCGGTCATGTCACGCGACATCACACGCGGTTCGAGTGACACAAAGACGATATTCTTGCCGCTGCCGGCATTGTTGAAATCGTCGCGGGCCGCATCCGTGTAGCCGGTCATGTCTGGCAGATGGAAATAAAGGTCGAGCCTTTTGGCAACGCCGTCATGGCGCTGGGTTTCGAATCGAATGGCGTTTTCGGGAACGCGGATGACGTCATTGCCGATGACGATCTCGCGAAAGGCGAGCGATGCGGTGTGGCCGCCGCGAGAAATCGAATGGCCAAGCCAGCGACCTGCAAGGCTCAGCAAAAGGGCAATGATGGCCAGCGCCACAAAAAGCTGGAAGACACGCATCATGAAATGTGGATCGATTGCCCTAATGCTGTCTGCTGTCTGGCTGGTGTTCATGCCGCCCCGCGTTAACCGGTTTTAAAGAAAGGCTGGACCCGCAGCCGCCAAATGCGCCCGTACCCCTTGCCAATCGCCGCCCAAGATTGTGCAATCAGGGTAAACGGGACGTTAACAATGCATGCGTTTGTGGTTCTTGTGTTTGCCCTTGCCGCGGGATTGACGGTCGCCGGGCTGTCCGGCACGGCGATGGAAATCCGGACGGGACAAAAATTGATGTTTGCCCCGCCGCATGTCAGCGCCGATCACTTGCTGCGTTCGCTGGCATTTTCGGCCGCTGCCGGTCCGCTGATGCTGGGCAATGAGGCGCTGGAAGCCTGGAGGGAAGGGCGGATCGGGCAGGTTGTCTTTTTGGGCCTGTGGGCCATGGGGTTTGCCTGGGCGATTTGTTCCGGCGTTTTGGCGCTTTCCTTTGCCGGGCTGGTTTTTGATCTGTTTTGAGGAGGGCTTGAATGCCCGTTTACGCGCTTGACGGCATAGAGCCCGCCTTCGACGACCGCGACAGCAACTGGATTGCGCCGGACGCCAGCCTGATCGGCAAGGTTCGGCTCGGCCGCAATGCGGGCGTCTGGTTTGGTGCAGTGCTGCGCGGGGACATGGAAGCCATCGAGATCGGCGAGGACAGCAATGTGCAGGAACATGCCATGCTGCATACCGATCCGGGGTTCCCGCTGAACGTGGGCAAGGGCTGCACGATCGGCCATCGCGCCATCCTGCATGGCTGCACGATCGGTGACAACAGCCTGGTCGGCATGGGCGCCATTGTGCTGAACGGCGCAAAGATCGGGGCCAATTGCCTGGTCGGCGCCGGAGCGCTGGTCACCGAAGGCAAGATTTTCCCGGACAACAGCCTGATTGTCGGCAGCCCGGCCAAAGCCGTGCGCGAACTGGATGCGGCGGCAGCCGAGCGGATTGCGCTTTCGGCAGCTCACTATGTGCGCAACGGCCAGCGTTTCAGAAACGGACTTTCGGAAGTCTGAAAATGGTGGAGCCGGCCCCGGGGACAGGGGGCCGGCTCCGATTACCCGGTTTCTCGGGGACGGGTGAGTGGGGACTCAACCGGGTAATTTCGATGGTCAGCGAACAGAGCCGACCGATTGTTCGCGCGAGTCTTTTACCGACACCCATTTGCCGGCGTTTTTCGCGGATTGATGCTTGAGGAACGTGTATTCGGTTTGGTTCCACGCCAGGACGCGCGGCTCGAGATTGTCGAGAATGTAGTCGCCGAGATCCGTGCGCACGGTCAGCACAGCATGGCCGTCGCCATTGCGCTGCCGAACCACTGTCATGAACAGGTTTGATTCCGGAATGCCGGCGGCAATCAGGGCGCGGCGCTTTTCGAGCGCATAATCCTCGCAATCACCCTGGCCATCCGGATAAGACCACAATTCCTCGCGGCCCCACATTTCCATGTCCGTGGCCGGCGCCACCATGACATTAATGCGGTTGTTGACGTCTATGATGCGCGACCACAGTTTTCGGGTCAGCTCAACCGGCGCGGCAGCACCGCCAATTGCGCTGCATTCGCCTGGATTGCTGGCGCAGAAATCGAAATGTCCGATCGGCTGCGATGTCGCGCCGCCGGATGGCATGTATTTCTGGGCGGACCATGCCGGCTGCACTATGGCGGTTGCCGCCAAGAGTGCGCCGATCTTCAATGTCCGCTGCAATTTCTTTTTCATTGGTGCGTCTCCCCGTAGTGACGCCACAATGACAGGGATAGATTGCAATCAAGCGAAGTAAAGCAGTATAAATCAAAGCAATATCAATTCAAGTTTCGTCTATGTTGTAAGAAAAATAGAATAAAAATAATATCAAAATTGAATACAATTTTACGGAAGCATGCGGACTGCGCCAACAGGCGCCCAGGGGGCGGACATGGTCCAGGCACGGGACGCCGGTTTCGCGGCATTCCGTGTTCAATGCGGCAAATGCGCCAGACCAAAGGAAAACACCCGGCAATCAAGTTGCCGGGCGGGATGATCTGTTGGGCAGGATCTTTCGGGATTGCCGCGTTGACGGCGGCGCGCTTTATTTATGAGAAAGCGCGAACTCAGCAGCCAGGTTATCAGCGCTTTGCAGCGAGGCGAATTCGATGGCAACGCCTTCTTCGAAATGACGGACGACCTGTCCGCGCATGGTGCCCAAAACGCACTGGGTGCCGATGGCCGGCTTGACGTCGATTTCCACGGCACCGCCCGACAGCGACAAGTCAACGATGCGGCACTGGTACTGGCGGCCATCCAACAATTGCAGGACAGTCATCGGGTTGCGCGGCAGCACGCGCTCATGGCGGCGGTCTTCCGGCAGATCAAGTTCATGCTTGTTGGCAAGCCAGGTGAGCTGGGCAGCCAGCTTGTCCTTCTTGCGGTCAGAGGCAACCACCGTCATGGCGAAGCCATCTTCGAGCGTACGGGTGACAACGCCTTCGACGCGGCCGATATGGTCAATATAGGCGATGACTTTTTCACCCGGCTCGCCAACGCGGTCGGTGCGCAGCGATACATTGCCCGGCGACATTTCCATCACCTGGCAAGGATGTTCTGAATGATCCTCGAGCATGAAGCGGCCATAAACCTTGACCGTGACGCGTTGAAAGTCGCGCCGTTCGGCTGCGTCTTGCGCCAGGTTCAAAGCAGATGAAAACATCTCGGCCATCTCGTTTCAGCCCGCAATCGCCCATGCGAAGCGGTAATCATCGAGACGCTAGACTTGAAACGGTTAAGATTAAGTCAAGCCGACGCTCAGCTTTCGTCCTTGCCGCCGGAAATCACGGTAAGATGCCTTATTTTTCTGACCGGCTCTCCGGTCCCGGTGCTTTGCAGGCTGGCGAGGCTTGGCGCCATGCGCGGCACGACGATGTCGGGATTGTTCTTGAGGAACATCGGCTCACGGTCCGGATCAATGACCCGCACGGCGCCGGCGCGGATTTCGATCAGGGGATCAGCGCCCAGCCAAAACGGCTTTTCAATTGCCGAAAGCGCACCCAGCGCCCGACCGGCGCCGGGTTCGCCGGCCAGCGGCAGCATGAGCAATTCAAAACGGTTGACGCGTGAATTGCGGCTTATGCCTTCCACAGAGATGACACTGACTGAACGGGCATCGAAAACCGCGCTGGTCAGCCGTTCCATCATGCGCCGGTTCACCTCCGGCCATAGAGAAAGAAAAGAAAATCCCTTCAGTTCGCGGCCGAACAGCGCGCAGAGACGGGTTCCCGCCAGGCGAAAAATCGGCGTGCCGCGCAGATCCTGTTCGAGAATGAAGGTATCGGCCAGCAGCGTGCGGATATCAGCCGGTTCGATTTCCGAACGGGCCGGAGCAGGGCGGCCGGCGCGCATACGGTTCCAGTATTGGAACAATTCAATCGATCCTGCATGTTTCATTTGGCTGCACGTCCCTGAGTGAGAATGATCTGTGCCAGCCCGGGACAAATCGGCAGTTCCCCGGCGGGCATAGGACATCAGGTGCAGGAAGGATGCCAGCCATGGAGGCCGGCTATCCCCCGCGCGGGGCAGTTAAGGTTAATTTTGGGTTGACGTTGCAGCCAAGCGGTTGTTGTGAGACAACACAGTCACTCCATGAAGCCATTGGCTTCGCAGCATTTTCTGATTTGCTTAGACAGACACTCGGGTGAGCAGGGGCTCGGCCGGCCGTTCAGGGGAAACCTTGAACGGCCACTTTTTTTATGGTCCATCCGTTGTGCCGGAGCTTGTCCGGCCTGGAGACGCAATGACCATCCCCGACAGGCGCGAGCCCATGTTCATGATCGCGCCGGCTGTTCTGGCGGTCATTGCGCTTATGACCGCAATCCATGCCATTCGCGTCTTTGTGCTTGATGCCGCCACGGAAAACGATTTTCTCAGTCTTTTCGCATTCAACCCGGCGCGGTTCAGTGCCGGGCTTGATGCCTTCGTTCTGGCTAGTCCAGTGACCTATTCGCTGCTTCACGGCGATTGGGTGCATTTGACGGTCAATGTCATCTGGCTGGCCGCATTCGGCTCGCCTTTGGCCTACAGGATCGGCACTTTTCGTTTTGCAACATTCTGGGCGGCGACGGCCATTGCCGGCGCATTGGTGCAGGCGCTGGCGCCCGGATCGGAAAACGCCTGGCTGATCGGCGCATCAGGTGCGGTTTCCGGCATGGTGGGCGCGGCCGCCCGGCTTGGATTTGTGGTCAACAGAAGAGCCGTTCCGCCGGCATTTTCAGCACTACTTTTGTCTGCCGTGGACGCCCTCAAACGGCCTAACGTTCTTCAATTTGTTGCACTGTGGGCTATAATCAACCTGATTTCCGGAACCGGGCTCCTGACAGGCGCCGATAGCCCGGCCATAGCATGGCAAGCCCATGCCGGCGGCTTTGCAGCGGGGTTTCTCGGCATGGCGCTGTTTGACAGGCCGCACCGCCACAATTGAGCGCAGGTTGAATTTCGCGCTTGAATCCTGACCATGCCCGGCGCACCATTCAACCCGCCGGGATGAATAACCGGCGGGCCATTCTGCTGCGCATACGGAGGATCCCATGACTGTGAAATCCATTCTCGACCAGAAAGGCCGGATCGTCACGACGCTCAATCCAGGCGACACCATTGCCGCTGCCGCCAAAATTCTTGCCGACCGCAAGATCGGCGCTGCCGTCGTCGTTCGCGATGGCAACAAGATTGCCGGCATTCTTTCCGAACGCGACATTGTGCGCTTGGTGGCCTCGGGTGGCGCGGCAGCGCTTGCCAAACCGGTTTCTTCGGCCATGACCGCGAAAGTGAAGACATGTGCGGAGGACAATACCGTCAATGACGTCATGACAATCATGACTGAAGGGCGATTCCGTCATTTGCCTGTCGAAACCAATGGCAAGCTGGCCGGAATCATTTCCATTGGCGATGTGGTCAAGCGGCGGATTGATGAAGCCATTCGCGAGGCGGAGCAAATCCGCGCCTATATCGCGACTGCCTGAAAAAAAGAGGCCCGGCATTGACGCCGGGCCAGGCAGAGGGAGGTTTGGAGAATTGGCCTAGTTTGGCCCATCCTCGAACTTTTTGACGAGACGGGAGAAAACTGTCCCGTTTCTGCAATAGTGCGGCGGCTCGGCGGCGACCGGGTGGTCTTCCAGCCAAACGGCGCAATCGGATCCTTTCGTGCAGGTCCGGCAGCGCTCGCCCGCCTTGGTGCGCGCCAACTCGCCCTGCGGCATCCGGGCAAACACCCCATCCAGACCCAGCGCGGCCATCATCCGGTCCATCAGGTCAAGACGCAGGTAAACCCGTTCGAAATTCATCGCTTTGCCTCGTCAGTGCGGCCATTGAACCCTGTTTGCGGCAGCAGGCATTGATTCAAGTCAAGCCGGGCGCCGAACACGTGCATTTCCTGCGGTCGTCCGCGCGATTGGATGCGAACCCTGCAATCAGCGGCATTTGCTGCGAATCCGACCTCAATTGCCGCGCCTGCGGCTTGCGGACGTCATGACGCAGATTGAACATCGGCGTTTCCGCCTTGAGTCCTTTCCTTGCCAAAACCCGCCGACATCCATGCTGTTCCTGCCTCCGCGCGCGTTGGCGTGCACCAGTTTGCGCTGTTGGCAAGCTGCGAGGCTGCGGCGCGGTCCCTGCTGATTTCAGTCTATCCGATCCTGATGTACCGCAGCCTTGGCGACGCCAAGGCGGTGTCGGAAGCCTATTTCGGCATCGGCCTGGCTGCGCTGGCGGTCGCCATGCTGACCCCGATGATCGGCCGGTTCATACCGCGGCGGTTTTTGTATTCCGGGGCGGGGTTTTTGATGTTCTCGGCCAACATGACCGGCCTGTTCGGCGGGCTGGCGCTGGTTCCGCTTGCCGTGCTGATGAACTCTGTGGCGCTGGTGGTGCTGACCATTTGTCTCAGCGCCTATCTCATGGACTTCATCGAACGGTCGTCGATGGGCAAGAACGAAGCGCGGCGGCTCGTCTATTCAGGAGCCGCCTGGTCGATCGGGCCGTTTCTCGGGGTATGGCTGATGGACCGGCAACCGGCGGCGCCGTTCATCGCTTCAAGTGCGTTCGTGGCTCTCCAGATGGCCTATTTCTGGCACCTGCGGCTCGGCAATGGCAAAGTGATCGCCAAAGCAATACGCGGACCTGGCAATCCCCTGAAATTCCTGCCGCGGTTTTTCCGGCAGCCACTCTTGGTCGCTGGGTGGCTGTTTGCCGTCATCCGGTCGGTCGGATGGGCGATCTTCATGATCTACCTGCCCATATTTGCGGTGGAAGCCGGGATGAATTCGCAGATCGGCGGGCTGTCGATGTCGGTGGCCAATTCCTTTTTATTCCTCACGCCTTTCGTGCTGCGTTTCCTGCATGCGACCAGCGTGCGGCTGACGATTTTCGCCGGATTTGCCGGATCTGGCGCCTTGTTTCTGGCGGCCATGGCGGCATCGGGCCAACCGCCACTGACAATTCTCTTGTTGGTGGCAGCAACGATGTTTCTTGTGTCGCTCGATGTCAGCGGCGGCCTGCCGTTCCTGATGTCGGTCAAGCCGTCCGAGCGCAGCGAAATGGCGGCGATCTACGCGACATTCCGCGATGTTTCGGCAGTGGTGTCGCCAGGTTTTGCGCGGCTCATCCTGGGATTTGCGCCCTTGGCTGCGGTGTTCGGCGCCTGCGGGCTGGCGCTTCTGGCTTGTGCGGGATTATCGCGGCAATTGCACCCGAGGCTCGGCAAGAAGCGGCGTGCAGCTTGAGCGGGTTGAACCGGCTGGGCTTCATCAAACTGCTTCCATTTGAAGATGAAGCGCTTTATGCCGGGGAAAATTGCCGGACGGACATTTCATGACGCTGATCGACACCCGCATTCCCGACCCCAAACGTTTCATTTCCGGTGCGCATGGCGACTGGGAAATCGTCATCGGCATGGAAGTGCATGCCCAGGTCACCTCACAATCCAAGCTGTTTTCCGGAGCGGCGACGACGTTTGGCGCGGCGCCCAACTCCAATGTCAGCCTTGTGGATGCGGCCATGCCGGGCATGCTGCCGGTCATCAACGAGGAATGCGTGCGGCAAGCCGTGCGTACCGGGCTTGGACTGAATGCCCAGATCAACCGCAAATCGGTGTTCGACCGGAAAAACTATTTCTATCCGGACCTGCCGCAGGGCTACCAGATTTCGCAGTTCAAGCAGCCGATTGTCGGCGAAGGCGTGGTGACGGTTTCGGTCGGGCCGGACCGGCAGGGCCAGTATGAAGATGTCGAAATCGGCGTCGAGCGGCTGCATCTTGAACAGGATGCCGGCAAATCCATCCATGACCAGCATCCGACCCTGTCCTATGTGGACCTCAACCGTTCGGGTGTGGCGCTGATGGAAATCGTCTCCAAGCCCGACATGCGGTCTGCAGACGAGGCCAAGGCCTACCTCACGAAACTTCGCACCATCCTGCGCTATCTCGGCACCTGCGACGGCAACATGGACGAGGGTTCGATGCGGGCCGACGTCAATGTCTCGGTGCGAAAGCCGGGGGGCGAATTCGGTACGCGCTGCGAAATCAAGAACGTGAATTCGATCCGATTTGTCGGCCAGGCCATTGAAGCGGAAGCCCGCCGGCAGATCGCCATCCTGGAAGACGGCGGCTCGATCGATCAGGAAACCCGCCTCTATGATCCGGCCAAGGGCGAGACGCGGGCCATGCGCTCCAAGGAAGAGGCACATGACTACCGCTACTTCCCCGATCCGGACCTGTTGCCGCTCGAATTTTCCCAGGCATTTGTCGATGATCTGGCGCAGCACCTGCCGGAATTGCCGGACGCCAAGAAAGCGCGATTTGTCTCGGCTATGGGCTTGTCGCCCTATGATGCTTCGGTGCTGGTTTCCGAGCGCGCCATTGCCGATTTCTTTGAGCGCGTCGCCGAAGGCCGCGATGGCAAGCAGGCGGCAAACTGGGTCATCAACGACCTGCTCGGCGCGCTGAACCGGCTGGGCAAGGATATAGAAGCCTCGCCGGTTTCGCCCGAACAGCTTGGAACGGTGCTTGACCTCATCAAGGAAGGCACGATTTCCGGCAAGATCGCCAAGGACCTGTTCGAGATCGTGCTGAATGAAGGCGGTGATCCGCGCGCGGTGGCCGAAGCGCGCGGCATGCGCCAGGTGACCGATACCGGCGCCATCGAAAAGGCCGTTGACGAGATCATCGCCGCCAATCCGGACAAGGCCGCGCAAGCTCGCGAAAAGCCGAGCATGGCCGGCTGGTTCGTCGGCCAAGTGATGAAGGCCACCGGCGGCAAAGCCGCACCGCAAGCGGTCAATGATCTGGTGAAAGCCAAGCTCGGGATTGAATGAGCTGACAGCTTGCGCCGAATTGCGTCAAATAAATTGGCCGAAGCAATGTTATTGAAGGTTCCCGCCCAAACCAGGCCGGCGGAGCAATAGCCGACGGCCTGGAAGCGTTGATGATCAGCGTCTAGTGCCTGATCTCGTCAATGCAGAGTGAAAATGTTCCGCCATTTGGCTTGACCACGGTGCATATCGTCATAAATGGGCACTTGTCGTTCCAGGATTCCCTGCCGCCGAGGCGCTCGCATTCCGCAGCGGTGAGCGGCGCGAATGATTGCGGCGAAGGGCTGTTTGCCGCAGAGCCGTTTGCTGCTCGCTTGCGTGACGCCGCAGATGCTGTTTCAGCTGCGGTAACCGCCATGAAACAC
>JBATMU010000325.1:0-3612 GCA_049289995.1 Rhizobiaceae bacterium
TGTGCAAGTGAAGCGCCCGGCACATGCCGTCGACAAACAGGCCGTCTTCCTGTGCGGTTTCCGCGAACAGCCGGCTCGGCGGCACTTTCACGCCATTCCGCGTGGCGCTGATCAGCCCTTCAACCGCAGCCGGAACCAGCATGTCGCCATGCAGCCGGAAGGCTGGCTGATAGGACGTGCGCAGCACAAAATCATGATAGCGCCCGTAGCGCAGGCCGATCTCATCGGCAAAAAGCGCGTCATCGACGTAGCGGGGACGGACAAGTTGGGTCATGGGGGCAATCATGGATCGGTTCTGGTCAATGCGCTCAGGACGAACGGCGGCCAAATGCGCGGGCAGGCGGGGCAAAATTGATCGGTTCAGGCGCATCGGGTGAACGCCAGTGCACCTCAGGGCGGCGCGCCTCGCGGTCGCGATGGGCGAAAATCTTGAAATTGGTCGGCGCCAGTTCCGGTCGCGCCAGAACATAGCCCTGGATGAAATCCGCCCCGCAGCGCTCGGCAAGCTCCAGCTGCCAATGCTCCTCGATGCCTTCAAACACCGTCAGCACCCGCTGGTCGCGGAAGCGCTTGACCATGATTTCCAGGAGCGCATAGCCCTCGCGCGAATCCATCAGCTTGTTGATCCAGTGCGCGTCAAACTTGACCACGTCAGGCTTGAGCCGCTTGATCCGCTCCATGTCGGAATCATCGGCGCCGTAATCATCCACGGCGATCCTGAAGCCGTGGGCCCGCAGCGCATCGACAAAATTCAGGAGCATGCGGTCGGAATCCGACTTCTGCTCGGTCATTTCACAGACAATCCGGTCAGCCTCGATGCCCGCCTCGTGCAGCACCAGCCGCATATCGCGCAAAGCCATGTCAGCCAGCGCCGGATCAACGAACAGCGACGGGTCGAAGTTGACGAAGATCATCGCATTGCGGTCAAGGAATTTTCCGGCGTTCAAAAGGTGCAGCGTGCGCGTCACCGTTTCCACTTCAAAGCGGTCGGCAGCCGGAATGGCGGTGAAAAACACGTAAGGCGGCAGCATCTGGCCATCGCGGAACGGTCGGATCAGCCCTTCATAGGCAGCGATTTCGGCCTTGCCGCGCGCCAGTGAAAACAGCGGCTGAAAGGCGCTTTTGAGCGTGAAAACACCCCAGACCGCTGTCGCCAGTCCGTCTTCGCCGCGAATGATATGCGAAATGCCGCTGCTGCGCGCCATCGCTGCCTCTTTGGGTTGCCGCATCACTCTAGGAAAAAAGCATGGCTGAGCGGTTAACGGGCGCGTCAATTCACCACCCAAAGTGCCGAACCGGGCAAACCGGCTTGCGGTTTGGCGTGGTTTGCGACAGAAAGCAGCCGCCCGCACTTGCCGCCAACCAGAATCCGGAGCCGTTCCATGGCCTTTCTTGCCGACATCCTGTCCCGCGTGAAGCCGTCCGCCACAATCGTGCTGACACAGAAGGCCCGCGACCTCAAAGCCACCGGCAAGGACGTGATCTCTCTGTCGGTCGGCGAGCCGGATTTCGACACGCCCGACAACATCAAGGAAGCGGCCATCGCCGCCATCCGCCGCGGCGAAACCAAATATACGCCCGTCTCCGGCATCGTGCCGCTGCGCGAGGCGGTGGCCGCCAAGTTCAAGCGCGAGAACGGCCTCGATTACAAGGCGAGCCAGACCATTGTCGGCACCGGCGGCAAGCAGGTGCTCTACAACGCGCTTCTGGCCACGCTGAACCCCGGCGATGAAGTGGTCATCCCCACCCCCTATTGGGTGTCCTATCCGGAAATGGTGGCGCTGAACTATGGCACGCCGGTTTTCGTGCCAACCACGCTTGAGAACAATTTCAAGCTGCAGGCCGCCGACCTCGACCGCGCCATCACCAGGAAGACCAAGTGGGTCATCCTCAACTCGCCGTCCAACCCCTCTGGCGCGGCCTACAGCCATGCCGAGATGAAGGCGATCACCGATGTGCTGATGGCCCATCCGCATGTCTGGATCCTTACCGACGACATGTATGAGCACCTGACCTATGGCGATTTCGTTTTCGTCACCCCGGCCCAGGTCGAGCAGCGCCTGTATGACCGCACGCTGACCATGAACGGCGTCTCCAAGGCCTATGCGATGACCGGCTGGCGCATCGGCTATGCCGCCGGCCCCGAACATCTCATCAAGGCCATGGACATGGTGCAGGGCCAGCAGACCTCCGGCGCCTCGTCGATTGCCCAATGGGCGGCCGTCGAAGCGCTGAACGGCCCGCAGGACTGCATCCCGCGGTTCAAGAAGGCCTTTGAAGCCCGCCGCGATCTGGTCGTCTCCATGCTCAACCAGGCAACCGGCCTCACCTGCCCCAAACCGGAAGGCGCGTTTTACGTCTATCCGTCCATTGCCGGGCTGATCGGCAAGAAAACCGAAACGGGAAAAGTGATCGAGACCGACGAGGATTTCGTCATCGGCCTGCTGGAAACCGAGGGCGTCGCCGCCGTGCATGGCACCGCCTTTGGCCTCGGCCCCAATTTCCGCATCTCCTATGCAACGTCCGAAAAGGCGCTGGAAGAAGCCTGCAAGCGGATACAGCGGTATGCGGCGAGCTTGAGGTAGTCCGACAGAAAAGCCAAACGCCCGTCATGAAACCACAAGTCAAGTACGACGCTGACGCAAACGCCGCCTATATCCAGCTGGCGGCGGGCAAGATTGTGGAGAGCGAGGAAGTCACGCCTGTTTTCGACTTTGATGCCAGCGGTCACATTGTCGGTATCGAAATCCTAAACGCCCGCACGCAGTTGACGGCGGAAATGTTGGGCGAGGCGGCTTGAAGGGAAGGCAGGCGTGCACGGCATAGCCCCAACTTCCGCATCGCCTGCGCGACCTCCGAAAAGGCGCTGGGGAAGGCCTGAATGGGAGCGCTGGGTATGTGGCGGGGGTGATTCAAAGATTAATCTATCTTAAAGCGAGAGGCGAATAGGGGAAATTATTGTAGTGGCTCAAATGGTTTTATACTGTCTTTGAGAAGTTTTTTCTCTGCGAGGTCAGAAAGATACTCAAAATCAATTCCAAGATAAGCATCGTTGTGTTCTCTTCTCTTCATGTAAATGTAAGGCCTAAGAAGTTTCCAATTCCTGTCAATAACAACACTCCATGTATCTGTAATATATTCCGAAGGCACAAGACCTTTTCTCACAAGAGTTCCAACAGATTCAAACCCGCGAGAAACTCTATCAGCAATCTGAGACAACCCCATGGTCATGTTCTCTGGTTTTGCTAAAGTATGTCTATCACTCATCAGCAAATCCCTACGGTCTGTTATTATCTCCTTTGCCTCAAGTATATCAAGAGCAACTTTGAAAGTCTGGGCATAAATTGTTTTATTTAACGCCAACTGTGAATTGTCTTGCGCGTCGGCGGCACGCTTTAGTTCATTTTTTGTGAGTCTTAGCTCTGCGCGCTGAAGCTCTAATTCCTTTCCTTGAATTAGGACTGTAGCCGTTATGCCGAGAAAGGCCAGAGGGGCAAAAAAACCCGCCAACCAGTCGCCAATTTCATTTGCCGTCATACATTTCCAGAATTGATATATATCATTACATTCTTTGGCATGAAAAGTCATATAGAGACCAATAATAATATATAT
>JBATMU010000326.1:0-2471 GCA_049289995.1 Rhizobiaceae bacterium
GCACCGCTGTCGCATCCGGCAGGGCGGCTGGCGGCGCATCGACGGCCTGAACGCCGCTGGCCAGAACCGGCCCATAGGAAACCGGCCCGGCATCCAGCTGCGATGTTCCGCCCGTAGTGCAGGAGGCCAGCGCCAGCGCAATGACAGCCAGCACGCCGCTTCTGGCGGCGAATGCGACTGCTATGCCGTTGCCTTTGCGCAATCCGTAACCCTCTCTTCAAACCGGCAGCACGGTCGCCGGCCCGGAAAAATCAGTGCTATCGCTGCTTCGCATGCCTTTTGCAGGCATGTGTCCCCGGAATAACGGTTTCGTTATCAAACGGCAACTCACCGCTAGAAACCAATTGGGGCAACAAAATGTTGCAAAAAAGGCCGCTCACCGCCTTGATCGGGCGCAAGGATCAGACCCGGACTTTGACATAGTCTCCGGGCGCATCGCCGAGAATCGCCGTTCCCTTGCCTGGCAAACGTGCTGGAACGCGCCTGTTGTCCTGCCGCTCGATCCAGCCTTGCCAATGCGGCCACCACGATCCAGGGTTTTCCGCAGCCTTCGCCACCCAGGCATCGAAGTCGCCTTCCGGCTTGCCACCGGTCCAATGCTGGTATTTGCCCGACGACGGCGGATTGACCACGCCGGCGATATGGCCCGAGCCGGCCATGACAAATTCGACAGGGCCGCCAAAATAGGCGCAGCCGGTGAACACCGAGCGCGCTGGCGCAATGTGGTCCTCGCGGGCTGAAAGATTGTAGATGGGCACCTTGATATCGGCGAGCGAGACCTTTTGATTGGCGAGCACCATTTCGCCGCGGCTCAGCCGGTTCTCGAGATAGCAATTGCGCAGGTAGTAGGAATGGTTGGCCGCACTCATCCGCGTCGAATCGGCATTCCAGTACAGAAGGTCAAAGGGCAGGGGCGCTTTGCCGCGCATGTAGTTGTTGACGACATAGGGCCAGATCAGGTCGCCTGACCGCAGCATGTTGAACGCAGAGGCCATGCGCGTGCCGTCGAGATAGCCCTTGCCGGCCATGGATTCCTCGATGGATGCAATCTGGTCTTCATCGACGAACACCTTGAGATCGCCCGCATGGGTGAAATCGACCTGGGTGGTGAACAGCGTCGCCGACGCAATGCGCTGGTCGCCATGCTTGCCCATCAACGCCATGGCTGCGGCCAGAAGCGTGCCGCCGACGCAATAGCCGATGGCGTTGACCTGCTTTTCGCCCGTGGCCTTTTCAATGGTGGAAAGCGCCAATTCCAGCCCGTCTGCGATGTAATATTCCCAACCCATCCGGGCATGACGCTCGTCAGGATTGACCCAGGAGATGACAAAAACCGTGTGTCCCTGCGCCACTGCCCAACGGATGAACGACTTTTCCTCGTTCAGGTCGAGAATGTAGAACTTGTTGATCCATGGCGGGCAGATCAGCAAGGGCCGCTTCAGGACCGTCTCGGTGGTTGGCGCATATTGGATGATTTCGGCCACCGCGCTGCGCGCCACCACCTTGCCCGGCGACATCGCGATGTTGCGCCCGATTTCGAATTTTGACGCGTCCGATTGGCGGAGCTTCAAATCGCCATGTCCGGCGGCAATATCCTCGGCTAGCATGGCCATGCCGCGCACCAGGTTTTCGCCGTTCGACGCCATGGTTTCGCGCAGGATTTCCGGATTGGTCAGCAGGAAGTTCGACGGGGAAAAGGCTGTCGTGATCTGCCGCATATAAAAGGCGGCTTTTTGCCTGGTGTTGTCATCCAGGCCCTCGGCCTGTGCTACCAGATCGCCTGCCCAGCGCGATGTCAGCAAATAGGCCTGCTTGAGAAAGTCGAACAGCGCATTTTTCGCCCATTCGGGATCATTGAAACGCTTGTCGCCGCGTTCGGGCTCGACCGGTTTTTCCGGCTCATGCCCGCCCATTTTGCGGATTGAATTGGCCCAAATGCCCATGAAACCCGAAAAGAGCCGGGTCTGCGCGTCCAGCGCCCGGCCCGGATCCGAGACCCAGTATTCGGCGACCTTGGAAAAGGTCTTCACCAGGTCGACCATCGGCTCGGCCAGATTGCCGCCCTTTTCACCTTTTTCGCGCGGTTCGGCCCATGCAGCAGCGGCCTTGCCTGCCTGTTCGACGGCGCGGGCCATGTTCAGCGCAAAGGCGTCAGGGTCCTTCACGACATAGGGCGTGGCATCAGGAAAGGGGGGCGGGGCGCCCTTGTCTGCCGTCATGTCATTCCTCCCGATGCCGCAAATGCCGACCGGCTTCGCGCTCTGGCCATTTGCGTGGCCTTTTGTTGACACATTAACATGACAGGGCCTAGCAGGCACAACCCGAACCTTGGTCGCGAACATGGATGCGGCCGGGGAAATCACGCAGGGAGACGATGCAGCTTTTCTTGGCAAAAATGGGCAGGCAAACCCTTCTTTTGGCTGTTTCCGGCGTGCTGACGGTCTTTTTGGCCGCCTGCACCTCCACGGGAC
>JBATMU010000327.1:0-11197 GCA_049289995.1 Rhizobiaceae bacterium
GGCCAAGCCCGCGCCTTACATGATCGAAAAAGGCGACAATTACTGGAACCTCGCTGGCAAGTTCTATGGCGACAAGACGATGTGGCCCAAGCTTGAAGCCGCCAATCCCGGCTACAAGGCCAATGACCTGACCATCGGCGCGCCGCTCGAAGTGCCGGCCAAGTAACCCAGGCCGGACTTTCGGCTGAATTTTCATGACCCGCCGGTTTGCGCCGGCGGGTTTTTGCTGCGCAACACCAATTGCCGCATTGCATTCGGGTTTTCGGACACTAGTTTCAAAAAAAACTGAAAGCAGCCATGACAGCAGATGTAGAAATTTTGCGCGCGCAAAACCTTGCAACCGGGCCGCTGCCGCATGACCATCCGCCGGTGGCCGCGCAAAAGACCGGCGTGCTTCTGGTCAATCTGGGCACGCCGGACGGCACCGAATACGCGCCGATGCGGCGCTATCTCAAGCAGTTCCTGTCCGACAAACGGGTCATCGAATGGCCGCGGGCGCTGTGGTATCCGATCCTCTACGGGATCGTGCTCAACACGCGCCCGAAGAAATCCGGCAAGGCCTATCAGGCAATCTGGAACCATGAGCGCAATGAATCGCCGCTGCGCACCTTTACCCGCGCCCAGGGCGAAAAGCTCGCCGCCGCCCTCAAGGACCATGCCCATGTGCAGGTGGAATGGGCCATGCGCTATGGCAATCCGTCGATGGAGAGCGTCACCACGCGCATGAAGGCGCAGGGCTGCACCCGCATCCTCATGGTGCCGCTCTATCCGCAGTATGCGGCCTCGACCACGGCCACCGTCAATGACGAGTTTTTTCGCGTATTGATGGGCATGCGCTGGCAGCCGGCCATCCGCACCGCCCCGTCATGGCATGACGAACCGGCCTATATAGAAGCGCTGGCCAGCTCGATCGAGACCCATCTCGCCGGATTGAGCTTTGTGCCGGAAGTCATCATCGCCTCCTATCACGGCATTCCGCAGAGCTATTTCCGCAAGGGCGACCCCTATCATTGCCATTGCCTGAAGACCTCGCGCCTGTTGGCCGAACGCCTTGGCGAAACCGGCAAGAAATTGCGCTCGACGTTCCAGTCACGCTTTGGCCCAGAAGAATGGCTGCAGCCCTATACCGACAAGACCGTGGAACAGCTGGCAAGGGACGGCGTGAAATCAATCGCCGTATTCAATCCGGGCTTTGTCTCGGACTGTCTTGAAACACTTGAGGAAATCGCCGTTGAAGCAGGCGAGATCTTTCATCACGCCGGCGGCGAGAATTTCACCCATATCCCCTGCCTCAATGACAGCACCGGCGGCATGCACGTCATCGAGGCTGTTGTGCGGCGCGAATTGTCCGGGTGGCTGTGAACGGCCGCACTTCCATCAGGGCAGGCTTATGCTAAGTTTCCCTCGGGGCACTTGCTTGCAGGCCGGGGAGACGGGTCATGAAATTGCTGTTTGGCGGATTGATCGCCATCATTCTGCTGGGTCTGTATTTCTATGCGACCCTTTTGGCGGTGCTGGCGGCGTATAACGGCAATCCGGCCTTGTTCACGCCGGGCATCGCCGCCACCATGACCACAGTCGGCGGCCTGGTTTCCGCGCTGGTCATTGCCGAACTGGCTGTGACGAATCCTGGCGAAGCGCCGGGCACCCGCGCCCTGACCAAGGCGGCAGCCGGTGATACGGTAAGCGAACAATCGAAAAAGGTGCTTACCTGGATTTCCAGCGCCTATGTGATGATCTGGATCGTGCTGGGCCTGTCGGCTTATATCGTCGGGGTCATGGAAAAACCTGACACCGTTGCCGCGCTCACCAGCCACGGCCAGGCTTGGCTGGGTCTCGCGGTCGCCTCGGCATACGCCTATTTCGGGCTGACTCCCGAAAAATAGGCCCGATGAAAATCGGCAGCGCACGGTCCGATTTTCAGCGCAATGCCGCAATTGCCATCCTATATTGACGAAACGCGCTTGGCTTGGAGGTCTTGATGTTCACCGGTTTCGACATTCTCATTCCCGTTCTCGTCGTCCTTGTTCTCCTGCTGATCTTTGCAGGCATCAAGACGGTGCCGCAGGGCTACAATTACACGGTCGAGCGCTTTGGCCGCTACACGCGCTCGCTTTCGCCGGGCCTCAACATCATCGTTCCTTTTGTTGATCGCATCGGCGCCAAGCTCAACATGATGGAGCAGGTGCTGGATGTGCCGACCCAGGAGGTCATCACCAAGGACAATGCCACCGTGGCTGTCGATGGCGTTGCCTTCTATCAGGTGCTCAATGCCGCCCAGGCCGCCTATCAGGTTTCCAACCTGCAAAACGCCATCCTGAACCTCACCATGACCAATATCCGCACCGTCATGGGCTCGATGGATCTGGATGAGCTTTTGTCTAACCGCGACGCCATCAATGACCGGCTTCTGCGTGTCGTCGATGAAGCTGCCCATCCTTGGGGCATCAAGATGACCCGCGTCGAAATCAAGGACATCAATCCGCCCAAGGATCTGATCGAATCCATGGGCCGCCAGATGAAGGCCGAGCGCGACAAGCGCGCCCAGATCCTTGAGGCCGAAGGCATGAAGCAGAGCCAGGTTCTGGAAGCCGAAGGCCGCAAAGCCGCCGCTTTCCTTGACGCCGAGGCCCGCGAACGCGGCGCTGAAGCCGAAGCCCGCGCCACCCAGGTGGTTTCCGAAGCCATTTCCAAAGGTGACGTACAGGCGCTCAATTACTTCGTGGCGCTCAAATATACCGAAGCCATGGCCAAGATCGGCTCGGCCAACAATTACAAGGTTGTTTTGATGCCGATGGAAGCGTCGGCCCTTGTCGGCTCGCTCGGCGGCATCAGCGCTCTGGCCAAGGAAGTGTTCGGCCAGTCCCCGCCGTCAAATCCGCGTGTGCCGCGCACCGGTGGGCAGGGGTGACGCCCATGATCATGCGCCTCGCCGCCGAACTCGGACCCTGGATCTGGATGGTGCTGGGCTTTATCCTGCTGATCCTGGAAATCCTTGCGCCAGGCTTTTTCCTGCTGTGGATCGGGCTGGCCGCCATCGCCACCGGCACGCTGTCGCTCGCCCTGTGGGAGGCCGCAATCTGGCCTTGGCAGGTGCAGGTTCTGGTCTTTCTCGCCCTGTCGCTGGCCTTTGCCTTTGCCGGCAAGAAAGTGATGGCGGCGCGCGGTGACGATTCCGATCAACCGCTGTTGAACCAGCGCGAAAAACAACTGGTCGGCCGCACAGCCACGCTGGCCGAACCGATTGCCGAGGGCCATGGCCGCATCAAGCTTGGCGACACCCAATGGCGCGTCAAGGGTCCCGACCTGCCGTCTGGCGCCCGCGTCAGGGTGACGGGTGTGGAAGATTCCGTGTTGATGGTGGAAGCGGCCTGACGGTTCAGGCCGCGCCGATCCGCAACAAGTCGTGCAGATGGATGATGCCGACCGGTTTCTTGTCATCGACCACCATCAGCGTGGTGATTTTTGACTCATTGAGAATTTGCAGCGCCGTTGCCGCCAGAAGATTTGGCGCAATGGTTTTGGGGCTGTGTGTCATGACGTCATCAACACGCATGGCCAAGAGATCGGTGTCGATATGACGGCGCAAGTCACCGTCGGTGATAATCCCTGCCAGTTCGCCGGATGACGCGACCACGCCCACGCAGCCAAAGCCCTTGGCCGAGATTTCGAGGATGGCGTCGCGCATCAGCGTTCCGGCCGAAACCAGCGGCAGTTTCTCGCCCGAATGCATGACATCGCCGATCAAGGTGAGATTGGCGCCCAATTGCCCGCCAGGATGCAGATCGCGAAAATGATCAGCTGTAAAGCCGCGCGCCTCCAGCAGCGCCACCGCCAGCGCGTCACCCAGCACAAGCTGCATCAGCGTCGAGGTTGTCGGTGCAAGCCCGTGCGGGCAGGCCTCTTCGGCTTTCGGCAGCGCCAGAACAATGTCGGCCTGCCGCGCCAAGGCCGAATCGGCGCCGGACGTGATGGCGATCAGCGGGATCGAAAACCGCCGCGTATAGGCCAGGATGCCCTTAAGTTCCGCGCTTTCCCCAGACCACGACATGGCCAGAACAGCATCATCGCGGGCGATCATGCCCAGATCACCGTGGTTGGCTTCAGACGGATGCACAAAAAATGCCGGCGTGCCGGTGGACGCCAGCGTTGCGGCGATTTTCGCGCCGATATGCCCGCTCTTGCCAAGGCCCGTCAGGATGACCCGGCCCTTGAGGGCGGCCAGCAAGTCCACTGCCCTGGTGAAAGGCGCTGCGAGGCCGTTGGAAAACGCCGTTTCCAGCGCCGACAGGCCGGTTTGCTCGGCATGCACGGTGCGAAGCGCGGAAGCGATGGCGTCGGCCTGGGACAAAGGATGTGGCTTCAATCGGGACATGGCTGCGCTTAGCGCGTTCGCGCCCGCCTGTCCATTTCCCGGTACAGGTTTCCGCCCCGGCTTCGCTTTTTTTGGCGGGCCGGTCGGTGCGAATTCACCGGAAATGCACCAAGCATTAACCATCGCTGTTTACGGTTTGGCAATCTTGGGCGGCTTTGCGCCCGTTACGGATCAACGACGCCATGCCGGCAACAAAAGCCGCATCACCTTCCGGATTGCCGCATGGAGCGCGCCTGCTGGCGCTGCTTTCGGCCCTGTTCGCCGCATCAGCACCCGCCTTTGCCCAGCAGTCGGCCCTTCGCGGCGCGGTTGACGAAAGCGAGACTGAAAATCTGCTGCGCCGTCCGTCTTTGGCCAACCGCAATTCGCCGCTGGAAAAGCGCGAACCCAAAAAGGGCGAGGAAGAAAAAGCGCCCGCTTACGTCCCCGCCGAAGAACCGGACCCGGCGGCCGGCATGTTTGATGAGAAGACACCGGACGAGGATCAGGAGCCTGCGGCCCAGCCGCGCCGCGCCGCAAAGACCGGTGAGCAGGACAAGGTTGATCGAGACAAACTGGAATCCGAAGCCCCGAAAACCGCAGAGGCCGAAGCCCCGCCTTCGCCTGATGAACCGGCCTTTGCCGGACGCGCGTTGGCCGTGGACGCCCAGGCCACGCCGCGCAATGCCCGCGCCCAGGCCGAAAACATCGCCACCGGCGCCATCGAAGGCCGCGGCCGCGAACCGGACACCAATCCCTATTCGCCGCTTGGCCTGAGACTCGGCACGTTCTTGCTCAATGCCAGCCTCGAACAGGGACTGACCTGGAATTCCAACGCAACCTCCAGTGCAACGCCGCAATCCGGCATCACCTCGGAAACCACGCTGCGTCTGGGATTGGCGTCAGATTGGGCTGTGCATCAAGCGCTGTTGAACGCTTATGGAACATGGCGGCAACCGGTCGCGGGAGCAGCGTTCATCGATCCTGAAATGGGCATGGATGGCAGCTTGCGGCTTGACCTGGACGGCGACATCACGCTGACGGGCGCGGCTTCCTACGCGTTGACCCGTGAGGATGCGTCTTCTCCTGTGCCCTTGGCGGTCACCGCCTCGCGGCCGCTGCAGCATGAAATCAATGCCAGCCTGACTGCCGCCAAGGATCTGGGCAAGTTTCGCTTTTCGGCCAAGGGCGCGGTCAACCGCCTGTCTTTTGGCGATGCAGCCCTGTCGGGCGGCGGTGTGCTCTCGCAGGCGGATCGTGACGCCACCTACCTGTCTGCCACCTTGCGCACCGGTTATCAGGTCTCGGCTGCCTTCACGCCGTTTGCCGAAGTGGAAATCGGCCGCCGCGCCTATGATCTGACGACGGATTCGGCTGGCTATCAACGCTCGGCCACCCGGCTTGGCCTGCGGGCCGGAACCATGATTGACGTGTCGGAGAAACTGAATGGCGAAGTGTCCGCCGGCTGGGTCCGCGAAGATTTTGACGACACGCGCCTCGCCAGCATTTCGGCGTTGACGTTGAACTCAACGCTGAACTGGTCGCCGCTGCGCGGTACGACAATTGCCTTTGTCGGCTCGACCGGCATTGAAGGCACGACGACGGCCGGATCGTCCGGTTCGGTTCTCTATTCCGGCTCGGTAACCGCCACACGCGAATTGCGCGCCAATCTGACTGCCAATGCTGCCCTCGGCCTGGCGTTCCGCGACTACGCTTCCACAACCGACACGGATACGACACTCAGCGCTTCAGCGGGCTTCACCTGGTGGCTGAACAGGCATGCCGGCCTGACCGGCCGCCTGCGCCACGAAACGGTGCGCTCCACCCAGGCTGCGCGCTCCACGCAGGCCAATTCGGTGTACCTTGGAGTGAAATTCCAGCGCTGACGTCCCTGCTCAGCGCTTGGCCTTGCGCCGTTCGTGCGGCTTCACGGCATCGCGAAGCGAATCAATTGCCGCATTGACATGGGCGTTCATATCCGGCCGCCACAGGGCAAAGGCGATATTGGCTTCGACAAAGCCCTCGGGCGAGCCGCAGTCAAATGTCCGGCCCTGATAATTGTAGCCGTGAAAGGTCTGCGTTTTCTGCAGCTTGAGCATGGCGTCGGTCAGCTGGATTTCACCGCCCGCCCCGCGCTCCTGGTTTTCGAGCATGTCGAAAATTTCCGGCTGCAGGATATAGCGGCCGTTGATGTAAAGATTGGAGGGCGCGGTTCCGGCTTTCGGCTTTTCCACCATCGAGGTGATTTCGAAGCCCGAATGTGTTTCCCGGCCCTTGCCGACAATGCCGTATTTGTGGGTTTCGGCCGGATCGCATTCCTGCACGGCGACGATGTTCTGCCCGGTCTTGTTGTAGAGCTCGACCATGTCGCCCAAGCAGCCGCGTTCAGCCTGCATGATCATGTCGGGCAACAACAGCGCAAACGGTTCGCCGCCAACCAGATCGCGTGCGCACCACACCGCGTGGCCCAAGCCCAGCGGCACCTGTTGACGGGTGAAACTGGTGGTTCCCGGTGCGGGCTGCATGCGCTGCAGGCGGGCGAGCTGATCATCTTTGCCACGCTCGGCCAACGTGTTGTAAAGCTCGACCTGGACGTCGAAATAATCCTCGATCACCGCCTTGTTGCGTCCGGTGACGAAAATGAAATGTTCGATGCCCGCCTCGCGCGCTTCATCCACGACATATTGGATGACCGGCTTGTCGACCACGGTCAGCATTTCTTTCGGAATGGCCTTGGTGGCAGGCAGAAACCGCGTGCCAAGGCCTGCAACCGGAAACACTGCCTTGCGAAGTTTCTTCATGTTCGTCCCGCCTGAATTCCATTCGTCCATCACGTCCCATTCAGACATTTTCATGCCGGAATTGAAATTTATTGAAACGCTTGCCGCAAAACGCATTCCGGAACGGCAAATCGCCGAATCCAGGCATCATGGTAAACCAATTCCTAACCGCCAATGGGCAATGTGACCATCTGTCATGCTCCAAGGAGATTTCTGATGAGCGCTTTGAAACTCAGCCTTGCGGCGCGCCGCATCGGCATGGCTACGCTGATCGCAGCCAGTTTTGCAGTTGGACCGGCCAGTGCCGACCAGGGATTCCGAAGCTGGATTTCCTCGTTCCGCTCGGTCGCCGCCAAATCAGGCGTATCCGGCGCAACGTATGACCGGGCGTTCGCCGGGGTGACCGAGCCTGACCGCGAAGTGCTGGAAAAGGCACGCTTCCAACCGGAATTTACCGCCCCGGTCTGGGATTATTTCGACAACCGGGTTCAGGAAGATTCCATTGCCAATGGCCAGGCCATGGCGCGCAAATGGAAGCCGTGGCTCGACAAGATCGAAAGCCGTTTTGGCGTGGACCGCTATACCCTCTTGGCCATCTGGTCGATGGAATCCAATTACGGCGAGATCCTCAAGCGCAAGGACGTGATGCGCAACACCGTCCAGGCGCTGGCGACTTTGGCCTATGCCGACAAGCGGCGCGCCAAATATGCCCGCACCCAATTGGTGGCGGCGCTGAAAATCCTTGAGCGCGGCGACATTGATGTCAGCCACCTCGAAGGCTCTTGGGCAGGCGCCATGGGCCATACCCAGTTCATTCCGACCAGCTATCAGGCCTATGCCGTCGACATGGACGGCAATGGCAGCCGCGATATCTGGAATTCGGTGCCGGATGCGCTGGCCACCGCCGCCAATCTCCTGAAAAAGAACGGCTGGCAGACTGGCCGCACCTGGGGCTATGAAGTGCGGCTGCCGCAAGGCAAATTCCCCGCAGGCGCACAGTCGCTCTCGTCCTGGCAAAATGCCGGCATTACGCGGGCATCCGGCAAGCCGTTTTCAAATGGCGGCGACAAGGCCGTGCTGAAGACGCCGGACGGCCGTGCTGGCCCGGCTTTCCTGATGACCCACAATTTTTCGGTCATCAAGCGCTACAACAATGCCGACAAATATGCACTGGCCGTGGGCCTCCTGTCCGATGCCATTGCCGGCCGCGGCGGGCTGAAGCGCGACTGGAACCGGCCATTCACAAAGCTGTCCTTTGCAGAAAAACAGGAATTGCAGGAGCGTTTGTCGGCGCACGGCCTTTATGATGGCAAATTTGACGGCAAGATTGGCGACGGTTCACGGTCGGCCATCAAGGCTTTCCAGGCCAAAGCGGGCTTGACGCAGGACGGGCACCCCAGCAAAGAAGTGCTGACGGCCTTGCGCCGCAAGCCCTGACGGCCCGACGCGGCCGCCAGCAAGGATGATGCTATGGCTTCCGCACGTTGGAAACTGCAAATAGGCGCCCTGGTTGCCGCTGCCCTGTTGGGCGCGGCCATGCCCGCCGCTGCGCAGGAAGGCGGAAGGACCCTCTTGCAGATGCTGTTCGGCGGCGGTGCGTCAAAGCCCGCAGCAAAACAGCCGCGGCGGCCGGTTGCAAAGAAACCGGCCATCAAGAAGCAGGTCGTGCGCCGCAAGCCAAAGTCCGATGCCGCTGTTGAGCTGGCGTCCGCACCTGCAGTTGTCGAAAAATCCGCAGACAGCCGTGCGGTGCTGGTTGTTGGCGATTTTCTGGCTGGCGGTCTTGCCGATGGCCTGACCGAGGCGCTTGCTGCAAATGCCGGATTGACGATTGCCGACCGCTCCAATGGCTCGTCGGGCCTTGTCCGCCAGGATTATTATGATTGGACCGGATCGCTTGCGGCGCTCTCGGCAGAACTCAAGCCGGCCGCCATCATTTTCATGATCGGCGCCAATGACCGCCAGCAAATGAAGATCGGCGAGAACCGGGAAGCGGCGCAAAGCCAGGCATGGCTGGCCGAATATGAGCGGCGGGCAATGGCGTTTGCGGCCGCTGCGAAGGCGCAAGGCGTGCCGGTCATCTGGGTCGGCATGCCGTCTTTCAAGTCGCCTTCAATGTCGGCGGACATGATCGTTCTCAACGACATATACCGCAAGGTTGCCGCCGCCAATGGCGCGACATTCGTCGACATATGGGATGGTTTTGCCGATGCAAACGGCGCATTCGTCACCACCGGCCCCGACATCAATGGCCAGCCGAAGCGGCTGCGCGGCGACGACGGCATCAACCTGTCAAAAGCCGGACGCCGCAAGGTGGCGTTTTTTGCCGAAAAACCGCTTCTGAAAGCTGTAGCCGGACTGGTTCCCCTGCCTGCAGCGCTCGCCCCGGCCCTCGGCGCGCCTGGCGCCGCAGCTCCCGCTGCAATACCGGCAATTGACCGCACGCCGCCGATAGCCCTCAATGACCCGGAACTCGACGGCGGCCAGGAGCTTTTGGGTTCGGCTTCCGCGCCAGAAAATGCCTTTGCTGCCTCGGTCGCCAGCCGGACTGCCGACGCAAAACCGCAAGAAGGCCGCGCCGACGATTTCCGCCGCCCAGCCGACCGGTTCCTGAAACCCGGCCTCTTGCCTGAAACGACCGGCGCAACCCGGCCCTGACAGCCCTATTTCAGCGCAGCCAGCTTTCCGGCGACAATCCATGCCAGCGGAATGGCGGCAATCGCCCCGGCGATCGCACCCATGCTGATCTGCGCGGCGCTGTCCATCTTCATGGTCAGCAAGGCCGTCACGGCAACACCCGCAAGGACGCTGCCGGCGAGAATGTAGATATAACCAAACAGGCGAGACATTTATCTTCTCCGATGCCGGACCCTTCCGGCACGCGGAAACTCCGCCTCGTTTGTCCTTGCCGCCTTGATCTGCCGCAAATCAGCGCGGCAAAAGGCTGCCGCCCATCAGATCCGCGTCGATGGCCCTTGCCGCCTGGCGGCCTTCCTTGATGGCCCAGACCACCAAAGACTGGCCGCGCCGCATGTCGCCGGCCGCATAAAGCTTGGCCACGCTGGTCCGGTAGTCATTCATGCTGGCCGCCACATTGCCGCGCGGATCATAGGCCACGCCGTATGCGTTCAGCATGCCGTCGTGAACCGGGTTCACAAATCCCATGGCCAGCAAGACCAGGTCGGCCTTCAACTCGAATTCGGTGCCGGGAATCGGCTGCAATTTTGCATCGCAGCGCACGCAATGCAGCTTGGTCACCATGCCGTTTGCGCCGGAAAAATGTGTGGTCACCACCGAGAAATCACGTTCCGCGCCTTCCTGATGGCTCGACGAGGTGCGCAATTTCAGCGGCCAGTTCGGCCACGTCAGCGCCTTGTCCTCCATTTCCGGCGGCTTGGGCATGACTTCCAGCTGGGTGACCGACAACGCGCCCTGACGGATCGACGTGCCGATGCAGTCCGAACCGGTATCGCCGCCGCCAATGACCACGACATGCTTGCGGCCAGCCAATATCGGCTCTTCGCTGTTGGACGCCTCGCCAGAGACGCGGCGGTTCTGTTGCGGCAAAAATTCCATGGCAAAATGAATGCCGGAAAGCTCGCGGCCGGGCACTTTCAGATCGCGGCCCTGTTCGGAACCTCCGGTCACCAGAACAGCATCATATTCAGACAGCAGCGCCTTGGCATCGCGAGTGACGCCGACATGCACACCGTAATGAAAAGTGACGCCTTCGGCTTCCATCTGCGCAACACGGCGGTCAATCAGCCCCTTTTCCATCTTGAAGTCCGGGATGCCATAGCGCAGCAGGCCGCCAGCCTTGGCGTTCTTTTCCAGAAGATCAACCGCATGGCCGGCGCGGGCCAATTGCTGGGCGGCCGCCATGCCGGCCGGACCTGCGCCGACAATCGCCACGCGCTTGCCCGTCTTGGCAGCGGCAATTTCCGGCTGGATCCAGCCGCCGGCCCAGGCCTTGTCGACAATGGCGCATTCTACCGTCTTGATGGCGACGGGCGTGTCTTCGAGATTGAGAGTGCAGGACGCCTCGCATGGAGCTGGGCAGACG
>JBATMU010000328.1:0-9064 GCA_049289995.1 Rhizobiaceae bacterium
TCCGCCCGTCCGGCACCTATCTTTTCGCCGGCGAGTATTTCACCGAAGAAGTCCGCCGCCAGATCATCGCGCGCTATGGCGAAAAAGCCCTTTATGAGGGCGGGCTGTCGGTGCGCTCGACGGTAGATCCCAAACTTCAGGCTTTGGCGCGGCGCTCGCTGCAAGACGGCCTGGTCCAGTTCGACCGTTTGCGCGGTTTCCGCGGACCGTTTGCGAAAATCGAAAATGGTTCGGATTGGGGCGTGCCGCTCGCCGAGGTCAAAGGCCTCTATGACATTCCGGAATGGCAGCTTGCCGTGGTGATTTCGGCCGGCGATACCGGTGTCGAGATCGGCCTGCAGCCCAAAAAGGATCCGGCAGGCGCATTGTTGCCGGAACGGACAACCGGCACAATTTCGGTCGAAGACATGAGTTTCGCCATGCGCCATGTGGTTGACGGCAAGAAGGTCAAGGCAAAGTCGCCTGCCGAAGTGCTGTTCCCGGGCGATGTGGTGTTTGTCGAACCTGCAGCCGACAAGCCCGGCGCCTTCAAGCTCCGGCAATTGCCCGGCGTACAGGGCGGCATGGTGGCAATGGACCCGCATACCGGCCGCGTGCTGGCCATGGTCGGCGGGTTCTCGTTTGCCGAATCCTCCTTCAACCGCGCCACTCAGGCGCAACGCCAGCCCGGATCGTCGTTCAAGCCATTTGTCTATGCCGCAGCGCTCGACAATGGCTATACGCCCGCTTCCGTGGTGCTCGACGCGCCGATCGAAGTCATGTCAGGCGGCGTTTTGTGGTCGCCGAAGAATTATGGCGGCGGTTCGGCCGGTCCGTCCACGCTGCGGGCGGGCATTGAACGCTCGCGCAATCTGATGACCGTGCGGCTGGCCAAGGACATGGGCATGAACCTCGTGTCGGAATATGCCGAGCGCTTCGGCATCTACGACAAGCTGATGCCGGTTCTGTCGATGTCGCTGGGTTCGGGCGAAACCACGGTCATGCGGATGGTCACCGGTTATTCGATCATTGCCAATGGCGGCAGGGCGGTCAAACCCGCGCTGATCGACCGCATTCAGGACCGTTACGGCAAGACCATATTCAAGCACGACGAGCGCGGCTGCGAAGGCTGCGCGGCCTCAGCCTGGCTGGACCAGGCAGAGCCAGAGCTTGTAGACAATTCCGAACAGGTGCTCGATCCGATGACGGCCTACCAGATCACCTCGATGATGGAAGGGGTCATTCAGCGCGGCACGGCAGTGACACTGCAATCGCTCAATCATCCGATTGCCGGCAAGACCGGTACGACCAATGATGAAAAAGACGCGTGGTTCGTCGGCTTTTCCAGCGATCTCGTGGTCGGTGTCTATATGGGCTATGACCGTCCGCAGCCGATGGGCAAGGGTTCGACAGGCGGCGGATTGGCTGCGCCGATCTTCAAGGATTTCATGTCGGTCTACCTCAAGGACAAGCCGGCGGTAAAATTCCTGCCGCCGGAAGGCATGCAGTTGGTCGCCATCAACCGAAAGACCGGCATGCGCGCAGAAGGCGGCGGTGCGGAAACCATCATGGAAGCCTTCAAGCCCGGGACCGGCCCGGCAGACAGCTATTCGGTGATCGGCATGGATGACGTGGCAGCCGAAAGCCGGGCGAGGGTTGTGTCGCCTGAAGCCGCCCGCGCCATCGAACAGGGCGGCGGCGGCCTCTACTGAGGCCTGCGCAGGTTTATCGCCAAGTCAATTCCCTGTGCGGCCTTTACAGGCGCTTTGCGCCTCACTATTCAACGCGCCGAACACGGGGACCACAATGCGCGCTGAAATCCTTTCACTTGTCGATGACATCAAGCAGGGCATCACCCTGCTGAGGAGGCATCTTTGACTGGGATCCGGCGATAAGGCGGCTCGACTACCTCAACAACCGTTCCGAAGATCCGACGCTGTGGAATGATCCGCAGGAAGCCCAGAAGCTGATGCGCGAGCGTCAGGATCTGGATGACAAGATCACCGCGATCCGAGCGCTCACACAGGCGCTGGATGACAATATCGCCCTGATCGAAATGGGCGAGGAAGAGGGCGACGAGAGCGTCATCGGCGAAGCAGAGAATGCGATCCGCACCATGAAGTCGGAAGTCGATTCGCGGCAGATTGATACGCTGCTGTCGGGCGAGGCCGATGCCAACGACACCTATGTCGAAGTGCATGCCGGTGCGGGTGGCACGGAAAGCCAGGACTGGGCGTCCATGCTGATGCGCATGTATACGCGCTGGGCTGAACGCAAGCGCATGAAAGTCGAGATCCTCGAAATCCACGACGGCGAAGAAGCGGGCATCAAGTCAGCGACATTGCATATCAAAGGCCACAATGCCTACGGGTTGATGAAGACCGAATCGGGCGTTCACCGGCTGGTGCGGATATCCCCTTATGATTCCAATGCACGCCGGCACACTTCTTTCGCTTCGGTCTGGGTCTATCCGGTGATTGACGATTCCATCGAAATTGCCGTCACCGAAGCGGACGTACGCATCGATACTTATCGCGCCTCGGGTTCAGGCGGCCAGCACGTCAACACCACCGACTCGGCCGTCCGCATTACGCATATCGCCACCAACATCGCCGTGCAGTGCCAAGCGGAACGCTCGCAGCACAAGAACAAGGCCAAGGCCTGGGAAATGCTGCGCTCGCGGCTTTATGAAGAGGAGCTGATGAAGCGCGAGGCGGAAGCCAATGCGATGGAGGCCAACAAGACCGACATCGGTTGGGGTCACCAGATTCGCTCCTATGTGCTGCAGCCCTATCAGCTCGTGAAGGATCTGCGCACCGGCGTGGAAAGCACCAATCCGACCGACGTGCTGGATGGCGCACTTGACCCTTTCATGGAGGCGTCGCTCGCCCACCGCATTGAAGGCGGTGCAGGCGAAGTCATTGCCGACGTGGAGTGACGCTGCTCAGAGCAGGCCGGATATTTTTCTGCCGGCCTTGATGAAGGTAAGCGGATCAAGAGCATCGCCATTGCGGCGGATTTCGTAGTGGAGGTGCGGGCCGGTGGAGCGGCCCGTGCTGCCGACTTTGCCGACCACATCGCCGGGCTGGATTTTCTGCCCGTCATGAACGGCAATTGCGCTCATGTGGGCATACCGCGTGGTCAGGCCGTGGCCATGATCGATTTCCACCATCTGGCCATAGCCGCCATTCCAGCCGGCCTTGACCACAGTTCCGGCCGCACTTGCCCGAACGGGTTGGCCGGTGGGCGCGCGGAAATCCATGCCGGAATGAAAGGCCATGGTTCCAAGGATGGGATCGCGGCGATTGCCGAAACTGGACGTCAGCGCCTGGCCGGGCAGGGGATTGGCGACCGGCATGACCGAAACCTTGGAGCGTACCTTGTCCAGCCGCTCCAGCGCCGAATCAAGTTCAGCGACCTGATCGTCAAACCGGCGGGTAGGATCGGCGGAAATGAGCGGACCGCCGGAAGCGCGCTCGCCGCCGACATCCAGCGTGAGACCAGCCGAGCGGACAGCATCGGCGACCGTATCAACCGTCTTGTAGGCGTTTTCGGTCAGTGCAGCGATGCGGGCGACCTGAGTGGATTCAATCGACCGCAGTGATTGGTTGATTTCAACGAACAACCGGTCTGCGCGGTCTGCGGCGGTTTCATTGCCGTCCTGTTGCTGATCCTTGCCAAACAGGCCGCCGAGCAGGCCGCTGTCGATCGCCGGGCCAATTGATGCGGTCACGAACATGTCGGCGCCGGCATCGGCATGCTGATCGGGCTTCGGCGTAGGCAGGGGCACTTCGCCCAGTTCGCCGGGGGTGAGGCCGAGAACCTTGCCCAGCCGGGAATCGCGGCTGCTCAGCCGCGTCTGCCTGTCGAGGAGTTCGGCAACCTTTCCTTCCATCAGCTGCTGGTCGAGCAACTGACGGCTGGTGATGCGGTCGACCTGGGCGCGAAGCGCCGAAATGCGGTCTTCATAGGCCTGCTGCATGCGCGCCTGCCGGGAGACAGACGCACCAATCAGGTCATCGCGCAGGACGAGATAGCTCGTGGCGGCCAGATAGCCGATGGCAATGGCGGCAAGCGCCGAACCGGCAAGCGCTGCGATCCACGGCCTGACCTGAAAGTGGCGGATGTCATCGCCTCGCGCGATGATGATTGTGTGCGGTTCCTTGCGCTTTCCAAACACACGTGACTGACGCTCAACCATTGCTACCCTGTCCTGACTGCTTGCCCCGCAGCAACCGGAAATCCGGCGTGGTTCGATCCGGGAAAACCCGGGCCGCCCTCAGGATTGATTACACATCGTTAGGGTTAACAAAGGCTTGAAGGCGGAATGCTCAGGCCGAGATTGACGACAGGGACCGGTAAAAGGAGGGGGTCAATCCGGCAGCCGCCCGCGCAAGGTCATTGAAGGGCGGCTTGACCTCACCGCGGAAATTGGTTCGGACCAGTTCCTGAAACCGGCGCGCGGGGTCTTGGCGCTCGCGGGCGCAAAAAAAGCGAAACCATTTGGCGCCGATGGCGACGTGGTGCTTTTCATCGGCGTAGATCACCGAAAGCACGGCAGCACTCCTGTGGTCGCCGGTTTTCTGCATGGCGTCCATCAGCGACGGCGTAACGTCCAACCCGCGAGCCTCAAGGATAAGCGGCACGACAGCGAGCCTGGCATGCAGGTCCGTGCGGGTATTGTGGGCCGCCTGCCAGAGCCCGTCATGGGCAGGAAGATCGCCATAAGCCGCGCCTAGATCGGCAAGCCGTTCGCTAAGCAAGGTGAAATGGCGGGCTTCATCGGCGGCCACCCGCACCCAGCCGTCAAAGAAGCTCGACGGCAGCGTCTGCCCGGCAAAACGGGCGATGATATCAAGCGCCAGATCAATGGCGTTGAGTTCGATATGGGCGAGTGCATGGAGAAGCGCGACGCGGCCGGCCGGTGTGTGCAGCGAGCGCTTGGCCACCGCGCGCGGTGACACCAGTTCGGGCCTTTCAGGGCGGCCTGGACGATCGGGCGGCAGGCGGTCGAGCGGGCTGCGGACGGACAGCGATCCGGCGCGCCAACGTTTGGCAATCTCAAACGTGAGGCTGGTCTTGAGTGCAAGAACGGGCTCAGCGACAGCGGCCGCCGCGCCATCGCGCAAGGAGATGAACTTCTGGCTGTTCAAAGCGCTTTCACGGCTTCAAGAACCTCCGTTGCATGGCCGGGAACCTTGACCTTGTTCCAGATGCGGGCGATGCGGCCATTCTGGTCCACGAGAACGGTGGTGCGTTCAACGCCCATGTATTTGCGGCCATACATGCTTTTTTCCTGCCACACGCCGTAGGCTTCGAGCACGGTTTTGGTTTCGTCGGAAGCAAGCCCGACGGTCAAGCCATGCTTGGCGGCGAATTTGTCATGGCTTTTGACACTGTCGGGTGACAGGCCGACAATGACGGCGCCTGCCTTGGCGAAGTCAGCAGCGAGGGCAGTGAAGTCGCGGGCTTCGAGCGTGCAGCCGGAGGTGTCGTCCTTCGGATAAAAAAACAGAACGGTTTTTTTGCCGCGCAGGCCTGCGAGCCGGATTTCTGATCCCGCGTTTCCGGGCAGGACAAAATCTGGTGCCGGCCCGCCGATTGTCAATTCAGCCATATCCTCGCCCTTCTTTGTTGGTTGGAACGTCATATAGTGTCTGGCAATGACTCGTCCATGCGGTTTTGGTGACCGCTGCGCCGTCAGGAGACAATGGGCCGCTGATCCACAAGCACGAAAAAATCCGCTTCCGGCGTACCGAGATCGCGCCACTTGACGACCTGCCTTCGGCGGGGCGGCGTGACGCATTGCGCGTGGCGGACCGGCCGCGACGCGGCATGCGTCTGTTTGCGGCTGCATTGTCCCTCATTGTGTTGGCATTTGTTGCCGGTCTGACGGTCGTTTGGCTTGCCGCAACACCGGAGCGGATCGACCGCAAGGCGGATGCGGCGCTTTCTGCGCTTTTCGGGCGGCCCATCGATGCGCGGTTTGCAGCGCCGCGCTTGGCCTGGCAGGGGTTTCGTCTGATTTCAGTCGCCGTAGATGACGTGGCTTTGGCCGAAAAGGGAGCAGCTGCGCCGTTCGTGACAGCTGGCTCCCTGACCTTCGGGCTGCGGATATTTCCCTTGTTGCGCGGCAAGATGGAATTCGGCAGCGCGACAATCGCCGACGCCCGGCTTGAGACCAGCGGCGGGCAGGGCACCGGCCTCCTGGATGGCATTTCAGGCGAGGATGGTCTGGTTGATGGTGACCGCGCCGTTGACGCCATCTATGGCGCCATCGGCCAGATCGGCGCTGCACTGTCGCGAAACCGGACCGAATCCCTGTCATTGGAAAATGTGCAGATCGTGCACAATGGCGCGTCAGGCCATGTTGCCGATATTGCCTCGCTGGTTCTTTCACGCAGTTCGGACGGCCAGATTACCGCAGACGGAGACCTGGCGCTCGACGGGCAGAGCGTGACACTGTCGGGCATGGCGGCAGTCGATGCCGGTTCCGGGCGCGTAAATGCGTTGGATGTTTCAGTGAGGACAGACGCCATGGACTGGGCAACGTCGGCCGGGCCGGCGGCTACGCTGACCGGGCTGAAAGGCGTTGCAGCTTTTTCATTGAAGGGGTCGCAGGATGCGCCGGGCGAGGCGTTGACGGTGCAGCTGGCGGCTGAAGAGGCGGTCGCCACGCTTTATGACGGCGATACGATTTCGGGCGGCGTAACGCTGGACGCCGTGTTGGCAAAGGGTTCTGGCAAGCTCGAAATCGCATCGCTGTCGATGGACATGGACCGGACCAAACTGCGTTTTCACGGCGCTGTCGGTCCACAGCCGGTCAGCGAAAAGGAAGACACGGCGCCTGCCTATCGGTTCGAATTGCTTTCGGATGGTTCGATCATCGAACCGGATGATTCCGGTGAGCCGGCCATGGCCATTTTCTCGCAAGCAAGCGGCCATTTTACGCCCGGCGACCAGCGTCTTTCCATAGACCGGTTCACAGTGCGCGCGCCGAGCGGTGAAGTGTTTGGCAGCGCATCGGCAACGTTTGCTGAAAAGGGATCACCGTCCGTCTATCTGGAAATATCGGTTCCGGAGATGGCAGTGGCGGACGCAAAGCAATTGTGGCCGGTTGGCGTGGCTGTGCGGGCGCGCGCCTGGGTGTTGCGCCAGATCTATGGCGGCGAAGTCCGCAACGGGCGCATCATGCTTGCTACCGGGCCGGGCCGGATTTTTGCAGGGAGCGTGCTGACACCCGAGGAAGTATCAGGCCATTTCGAAATCAAGCGGGCCCGCGCCGATATTGCCGGCACATTGCCGCCTTTGCGCGATTCAGTGGGAACGATCGAATTTCATGGCTCCAATGTCGATATCGCACTGGAAGCAGGAACGGTTTTCATGCCGACAGGCCGAACGGTTGACCTCAAGAGCGGCAGTTTCACCATTCGCGATGCCCATGTCTGGCCGGTTTTCGGCGAACTTGACATCAAGGTGGCGGGTGGCGCGCCAGCCATTCTGGAATTGTCGTCCTATGAGCCCATCAATGCGCTCACATACTTGAAACTCGCGCCGGAGGATCTTTCCGGTTCGGCCAATGGCACGGTGACGGCGCGCATTCCGCTCGGCAAGAATTTCAATACCGGCACCTGGGATGTCGGGTTGACCTATAGCGGGCTCGGCATAGCCAAAGGCTTCGAAGGGCAGTCCATCAGTAATGCTGCCGGGACCATCCGCATCACACCGGAAAAGGCCGTTATCAAAGCCGATGCAAAGCTCAATGGCGTTCCGGCGCAGATCACCATGGTTGAACCGCTCAAGGCCGGGACAAGCGTTGCCAAGGTGCGCGACATTTCGCTTTTGCTTGATGACAAGGCGCGCAACGGGGTTGCCCCCGGATTGAGCGGCCTCTTGAAAGGCACCATCAGCGTCAAGCTTGCAGCTGGAAATGCCAAAGCCCAAAACATCACAGCGGACCTTACCAAGGCCAAATTGTCGCTTCCCTGGGTTGGCTGGAGCAAGGGCGCCGGCATTCCGGCCAAGGCCGAGTTTGCGCTGGCCAGGGATTCGAGCGGCTTGGTGCGCATCACCGATTTCGTATTGTCCGGTGAAACATTCAATATCAGCGGTGACATGACTGTGTCGGGCGGCAATCTGGTCAGCGCGAAGTTTGGCAATGTCCGGCTCAATCGCGGTGATTCGGCCAATGTGCATGTTACGCGCGACGGCAAGGGCTATTCGGTGAAGGTCGGTGGCAAGCAACTGGATGCACGCGCCTTGGTGAAACAGGTTTTTTCCGACGCCACGAATGCGCCAGGCGCAGCAACGTCGGTGAAATTGACCGCAAATCTTGAAAGCCTGACCGGTTTCAACGGCGAAGTCCTGTCGGATGTGACGCTGAGCTATTCCGGAACGGGAACAAAGGTAAGCGGCCTGAAAGTTGATGCCGTCTCGAAAAGCGGCGGCAAGATATCGATTTCCAATGGCTCGGACGACGGTGCGCGCAAGGTGAAAATGACGTCCGCCGATGCCGGGGCGATTCTCAGGTTTCTCGATATTTACGACAAGATGCGCGGCGGCTCCATTACGCTGGACCTTGCAGCAAAGGGTGATGGTCCGCTGACCGGCCAGATTGATGCGCGGGATTTTCAGGTGATCGACGAGCCGCGCCTTGCCTCGGTTGTCACGACAGCAAAAGACGAAAATGGTGAGAACCTGACCGACAAGACCAAGGGCAAGGTCGATGTCTCCAAGGTCAAATTCGAGCGCGGCTTCACCAGGATCGAGCAGGGCACGGGTTATCTGAAACTGTCGGAAGGGGTGCTGCGCGGACCGGTGATCGGGGCGACCTATCAAGGCACGCTATATGACGCGGCGGGCAAGATGAACATGACCGGTGTGTTCATGCCAGCCTATGGCCTAAACAGGATATTCGGCGAGCTGCCGATTGTCGGCGAAATTCTTGGCAATGGCCGTGACAAGGGCCTGCTCGGCATCACCTTCCGGCTCGACGGCAAAGCCGGCGAACCCGATCTGCACGTCAACCCGATGTCGCTGATTGCGCCGGGCATATTCCGCCAGATCTTCGAGTTCCGCTGAAGTT
>JBATMU010000329.1:0-5400 GCA_049289995.1 Rhizobiaceae bacterium
ATACAGTTCAGGGTCATTGTCCGGGACGAGGACACCCTGCCGAACCAGACGATCGCGCTCCTCGCGATCCCGCTTCGCCCGAAGCGAGCCTTCCGGCATCGCCGTCGAACACTTCCGAACAAGGAAGCCGTTGGCCTCAGGGCGACCGAACGCTTGGGCGTTTTGGGCACGTAGAACGAACCAGTTGGCTTTACTCATCTATTTCCTCCAGATCGTACATGCATATATCGCACTAAACTTGCTTTTGGCGCTTTTCCCAAGCTTCGGAGCCCGCTCGTCGGGCCGCCGCAACCTCCTCAAACTGGCCATCAAAGGTTTGATCCCCGATCCGAACCGAATAGACTGCCTTGCGAGTTGCCGTATGAGTGGCGCGTTTGAAGATCGCCGCCACGGGTATCGTGGACTGTGCCTCATCGTAGGCGAAAAATTCCGCAACATCTGGATGATGTGGCTCCCACCAGAGTGGGCCTACTCTTGTCCGGTTTGAAACCTTGCGTCGTGCCAGTTCTTCTGTGAGAGCGTCTCGCAAGTGCGCAGCTTGTAAGTGCTTGGAATCCTATTGGCATTCACCGCCAGATCCTTGAGTTTCCTCGTTTCGGTATTTGGCAGATCAATGATAGTCTTTTCGATGTTCATTTGGTCACCAATCTGACAGGCCACAAAGAGTATTCACCAGCCGCATTTGTGCGATAGTCTCGCATTTCGCCTCCCTGCAGGCAGCACAAATTGCGCAGGAACAACGCTCGAAACCCAAACCGTCCAAAGGGACAAAACAAACGCTGGAAACGAACTCAGGCTTGGATAAAACCTAGGGGCAATGTCACAGGCGGGAGCGCATTCGGCGGCGGGTCTATAAAACCCTTAACGAGGCCCGACAGGATGTGTTCAACTATATCGAGATGCTCTACAACCCAAAGCGCAAGCGCGCCAGGAACGGGATGCTGTCGCCTGTCGAGTTCGAATGGCAGCGGGAAATGAGAACCGAAGGCGTCTAGAAAACTCGGGGCTATTCACCCATGTGAAGTTCGCCGAACGAACCGAGCACAGTCTAGGGAGATTTCCAAACCCCGAGGCATTCCGGCCAAGAGCTTGATTGTTAGGCAGATCAAGCAGCACTGGAATTCTATGTTTCCGGCTGGGCGGTTGCTCCTCAATCGTCGCCTGATCGAGGCACCAGTCGATGCCATTGACTACGTCATAACCCACGAGCTGTGCCACATCGCCGAGCCACACCATGGGGCCGCCTTCTACGAACTCTTGGATCGTGTGCTCCCCGATTGGCAGCACCGCAAGCAGCGCCTGGAGCGCATAATGCGCCTGACACATTCCGATCCCAGTCACAACAGCCGCAGGCGGGACTGCGGTCGAACTCACCTCCAAACCGGACTTTAACCTCATCTATTCAGGGAGTTGCGGAAAATTCACCAAAACAGCGAAGGCAACAGGTCTGGAGAATATCGGCCCGGAGAGAACGCTTTCTGATCTTCTGGGGAATGTGCCAGTCAACAGCCCCACCCGCATAACCCCCGAAAACAACGGAAAAATCCGGTCGCAACCGGATCTGGAGAACATTTTCGTGGCGGCAATTGGCGGAGGGAGTGGGATTCGAACCCACGGTGAACTCTCGCCCACGCTGGTTTTCAAGACCAGTGCCTTAAACCGCTCGGCCATCCCTCCGGACGGCGCCTCTATGCGGCAAATGAGGCGCTGAATCAAGAAAAACGCGCGGCCCGGATTCCCGTCACAAATTTGCCGGTTTCCGGTCACAAAGGGCAGGCGAGGGGTTAAGCCTGCGATAAGCAATTGCTGCGAAAGGTATTCGTCGGCAATTTGCGCGGAACAAGCGCATTGCAGGCCATATGGCTGAAAACAGCCGGGATGACAGCAAACCGGCTTGGCCGGCACAGACGGGGACAGGCATTTGACGCAGATGAAAAAGTCCGGCGGGCACAAAACCCGCGCGTCCGTTCTCCTCGCCTCATTGTCGGCGCTGGCCCTTGCCGCTGCCTGCTCGTCCACCACGCCCAAATCATCGGTCATCAATGTGGCTCCGGCAGCCGCCAAGCCGGAAGCCGCCGGCAAGGAATATTTTTCCGAGGCTGCCTATGGCGTCAAAGCCAGCCCGCGCATGGTCAATGCCAAGCGCAGCCGGATGATGCCGCGCGGCGGCGGCCGCGATCTGGCGCTCAAGGCCTACAAGGTTCGCGGCAAGTGGTATTATCCGAAGGAAGAGCCCGGCTACAGCCGCAAGGGCCAGGCCTCGTGGTATGGCGATGCCTTTCATGGCCGGATGACCGCCAATGGCGAAGTCTATGACATGAACCATCTGTCGGCCGCCCATCCGACCATGCCGCTGCCGAGCTATGCGCGCGTCACCAATCTCAAGAACGGCCATTCGGTCATCGTGCGCGTCAATGACCGCGGCCCCTATGCGCATGGCCGCATCATCGACATGTCGCGCCGCGCCGCCCAACTCCTGGATTATGCCTCCAGCGGCACGGCGCAGGTGAAGGTCGATTATGTCGGCCGGGCGCCGCTGGAAGGCCGTGATGACGAATACCTGATGGCGTCGTTCCAGCCGGGCAACGGCGCTCCCGGTCCGGATACCGGCCTGCCGGAAGGCGTGATGGTCGCCATGAATGGCGCATCGCCGTCCGCCGCCTCCGCGGCCGCATTCCCGGGCGAACTGGTTACCCGCAAGAAATTGCCGGAAGACGCCGTCATTCAGCCCGCGCTTGCAGCGTTCCCGGCGGCTCCCCCCATGCCCGATCTCGGCCCGGCTGTCCCCGACCGTCCGGGCGAAGGCCTTGCCCCGCCCGAACCTGTCCCGGGTGCGCTCGGTTATGCCGATATGCGCATCGCTCAGGCCTCCTCGGCTTTCGCGCTGATGGGCGGGGGCGGGCAGGCGCTTCGCGACCTGGCTTCGGCGCACGCCGGCTCAGCCGATTTCATTCTTGCTGGCAGCTTCGTGTTGGAAGCCGAGGCCAAGGCGCTGGCGGCCAAGCTCGCCAAGACCGGCGCGGCGCGCATCGAACGCGACGGAACCGGCGCGGAAGCCGCTTATGCCGTCATCCTCAGCGCCAAAAGCGGCGGCGTTTCCGACGCGCTGTTGAAGGCCGCCTGGGAGGCAGGTGCAGCCGATGCCTTTGTCGTGCGGCAATAACCTCCGGTTTTTTCGCCTCTGCGGTTGATTGCTGCCCGCTGCCTTTGGTAGATTGACTGCGCCGCCGGCCATTGCGGGCGCGCACAGTCAGGAAACCGAGAATGTTCAATGCCTGCAAGACCGGCCTCCGCGCGCTTGCCGCTGCATTGCTTTTCGCCGTGGCGCCGGCCCATGCCCAGGAATTGTTCGAGACCAAGGCCAAACAGGCCTTCATGGTCGATGGTGAAACCGGCACGATCCTGTTTTCCAAGGATCCCGATGCTTTGATCCCGCCGGCCTCGCTTGCCAAGATGATGACCATGGAAGTGGTCTTCAACGGGCTCAAGCAGGGACGCCTCAGCCTCGAAGACCCGTTCTACATCTCCGAGCACGCCTGGAAAGACGGCGGCTCGGGCTCGGGCGGTTCGACAATGTTTGCACAAGTCAAATCTTCGATCCGCCTCGAGGATCTGATCCAGGGCGTGGTCATCCAGTCGGCCAATGACGGCGCCATCGCCATTGCCGAAGGCATCGCCGGCTCGGAGGCCAATTTCGCCACGCTGATGACCGAACGCGCCCGAGAAATCGGCCTGACCAAATCGGTGTTTCGCAATCCTACCGGGCTTCCCGCCGAAGGGCAGGTCGTCTCGGTGCGCGAGCTGGCAAAGCTCGGCCGCCATATCTGGCAGACCTATCCGGACTTTTATCTCTATTACGGCAAACGCGAATTCACCTGGAACAAGATCACCCAGAAAAACCGCAACCCCCTGCTTGGCATGGATATCGGCGCCGACGGCATGAAGACCGGTTTCACCGAGGCATCCGGCTACGCTATCGTCGGCTCGGTGGCGCGCGAAGGCCGTCGGCTGTTTGTCGCCCTGTCCGGCATGGCCACCGAGAAAGAGCGCGCCGAGGAAGCGCGGAAAATTCTCGACTGGGGCATGCGGGCCTTTTCCCGCAAGCAATTGTTTGCCGAGGGCGCCATTGTCGGCGAAGCCCGCGTTTATGGCGGTGAAAAGCGCGGCGTCAAACTGTCGGCCAAGGGCCCTGTTTCGGTTTTTGTGCCGATCACCAACACTGACCGGCTCAAGGCGCGCATCGTCTATGAAGGCCCGGTCGAGGCCCCTATATCCAAGGGCATGCCGGTTGGCAGCCTGAAACTCTGGCTCGGCGATACCCTCAGCGCCGAGACCGCCTTGTTCGCCGCCGAAGACGTGGCCGAAGGGCCGCTGCATTTGCGCGCCTTTGACGCGCTTCAAGAATTGCTGATCGGCTGGATGCGCTAGGGTGAGAGGCAGGTTCATCACATTCGAAGGCGGTGAGGGGGCGGGAAAGTCAACCCAAATCAGCCGCTTGGCGCAATGGTTGAGTGAACGCGGCCATACTGTGCTGGCGACGCGCGAGCCGGGCGGCTCGCCCGGCGCCGAAGCGGTGCGCCATGTCATCCTGTCGGGGTCTGCCGAACCCTTCGGCCCGGCCATGGAGGCGGTGCTGTTTGCGGCGGCGCGCTCGGACCATGTCGAACAGGTGATCCGCCCAGCATTGGCGCGCGGCGAGATCGTGCTATGCGACCGGTTCATGGATTCCTCGCGCGCCTATCAGGGCGTCACCGGCAATCTTGATCCGGACTTCATGGCCTCGCTTGAACGCGTGGCGATCAATGGCGTTGTGCCCGATCTCACCCTCATTTTGGACATTGACCCGGAAGAAGGCATGCGCCGGGCCGGATTGAGACGCGGCGAGGGCGCACCTGACCGTTTTGAAAAGGAAAAGGCGGCCATTCACAACGCCCGGCGCAAGGCATTTCTGGCCATAGCCAAGGCTGAGCCGAACCGCTGCGTGGTCGTCGACGCGACCGGTCCGGCCAATTTCATTGCGGGCGAAATCGCAGCGATTGTCGAAAAGCGCCTTGGACTGGCCGCCAATGTTTGAACGCCTTGCGCCTCTCCAACACGATACGCTCGACGGCGTTCCGGAGCCGCGCGAAACCTTCGCCCTTTATGGCCATGCCGCCGCTGCGGGCCAACTGGCGCAAGCCTTTGCCGGTGACAAGCTGCATCATGCCCTGCTGTTCGCCGGGCCGCAGGGCGTGGGCAAGGCGACTCTGGCTTTCGCGCTGGCCCGTCATATGCTGGCTTTCCCCAACCGGGCCGACCGGCCGCCATTCCTGGCGGCAAGCGAGCCGGGTTCAGCGCTGTTTCGGCAGGTCGCGCAGGCCGCCCATCCCGGCGTACTGCATCTGACCCGGCCTTACGATG
>JBATMU010000330.1:0-2189 GCA_049289995.1 Rhizobiaceae bacterium
CGTCGAGGGCGCGGGCGGCAAACATCACGGCGCGATTGCGTTGACGCGCGATTTCGCAGGCTTCGGCCCCCATTCTGGCAAAGCCGGCCAAGTCCGTGGTTTTCAACGTTGCCGGAACATAAAGGAGTGCGTGATCATGGCCCGGACTTCCGGCTTCGATTGCGGCAAGAACCGCAGCTGCACCGTTGCGGCTATCGCTTGGCACGACAATCGCGCGCACGCCGCGTTCCTTGAAATAGCGCAATTCCGCAACAGCAGCAGTCAGTGCCTTGTCGTTGACAACAAGCAACGGCGCGGCAAATCCGGGATGATTGAGAAATGTTTCCACCAAGTTGCGGACCGGCGAGATGCCGCTCGCGCCAGGCGCGAAGGAATAGGGGAGGTCCGGCGTCGAACATGGCCAAAGCGCCCTTAGCGGGTTTGCAGCCAGAATGACAGGAACCGGCAAGTTCTCGGTGTTGTGCGATGTCACGTTATGCTCCTGTCAGGCGGGCTGGCGTCAGGAGACTACGGGCGGCAATGTTCAGGTCGATACAATCAACGGTTCACGCGGCGGTTGCGGGAGGTTGCCGGCGATATTTCCCAGCGCCTGTGCATCCAGAACCATTGGGCGGGGTCCTCGCGCACCCAGCCTTCGACGATGTCATTGATCATCTGGGTGAGTGCTGCATCATCAATGCCGCCCTTGGCGTTGCGCGGCGGCACCAGAGCTTCCTGCAGTTCCAGCCTGAAGCGGCCATTGGGCAAGCGAATGGTGCGGGCCGGATGAATGGGGCATTCAAAATGCCGCGCCAGTTTTGCGACCAGCGGATTGGTCTCGCACGGCCTTCCGAAAAACGTTGTCTTCAGGCCGTTGCGAAACTTCTGGTCAACCAGAATGCCGACATTGCCGCCGTTTTCCAGGATGCGGGCCAGGGTCAGCGCCGCGCCGGCGCGTGACGGCAAAAGCCCGCCCATGCGGCCTTCGCGCTCGCCGGCCACCGCCTTGGCAATGTGCGGATTGTTCGGCGCGCGGAAAAGTGACGTGACATCAAGATCATAGCCCGCCGCGCAAACCGGCAGCAGTTCGAAATTGCCCAGATGGGCGGTGAAGAAAATATGCGGGCCCTGTTCTTTTTGCAGCCTGAGGAATATCTCGCGGCCCACGATGTCGATTCGGGCGCCGCCCGGTCTTTCCGGATCGTTGACGAACAATTGGTCCATGAAAACATACTCGGCGGCCAAGCGGCCAAGATGCCCCCACATGTCACGGGCAATCTGTTCGAGGTCGTCAGCGCTTTTTTCCGGATAGGCCTGGCGCAGATTGTCGAGCGCCAGTGTGTGGCGGCTGGTCCATGGACCAGCCCGCTTGGCGGCGCGCTCCATGAAGGCCAGCGCCTTTTCAGCGGGCAGTTTCTTGAGAACTGCCAGGACTGCAAATGCACCTTGGGCAATCAGCCAGTTCTTCGCCGACGCAAATGCCAAATAGGCCTTGTAGAGCAGGATTTTCATCAGCCGACGCGAAGGATGATCTTGCCGAAAACATCGCGGCCTTCCATGCGCTTGAGCGCCGCGTCAATGCCGGAAAAATCCACTTCGGTGTCGATGACCGGGCGGACAATGCCGGCCGCCATCTTGTCCATGGCGTTGACCATGTTTTCCATTCGGCAGCCGAAAGAGCCGATCAGACGCAATTGCTGCTGGAAAAGCTGCATCAGGTTCATCTGGGTCGAGACGCCTGAAGTCGAGCCGCAGGTGACCAGCCGACCGCCGCGCCGGAGCGACAGCATGGAGCCGGCCCAGGTGTCGGCGCCGACATGCTCGAACACGACATCGACGCCCTTTTTGGCGGTCAGCTTGCGGACGACGCCTTCAAACCGGTCCTTGCGGTAATTGATGACGTGATCGGCGCCCAGCGCGCGGGCTGGCTCGATCTTTTCATCGGAACCGACTGTGGTGATGACCGTGCAGCCCATGCGCTTGGCCAATTGGATGGCCGCCGAGCCGATGCCGGAGCCGCCGGCATGCACCAGAATGGTTTCGCCGGGCTCAAGCCTGGCATTGTCAAACAGCATGTGCTCGACCGTGCCGAAGGTGACGGGCGTCACCGCCGCGCCGATCTCATCAACACCGGGCGGGGCGGGGACCAGAAGCCGGGCCGGGAGATTGATCTTTTCCTGGGCAAAGCCGTCGAGATGAAAACCGTGAAC
>JBATMU010000331.1:0-1586 GCA_049289995.1 Rhizobiaceae bacterium
GACCGAAGCCCGGCCGATGACATGAATTGGGCCTCGCCGCTGCCTGTTCCGAGCGCGCGAGGCCCGCTTTGGGGCAAAACCCTTCATCCGCCGGAGCGGCACGCGGCGCATAATCGTATGACGGTCCGGCCGAGCCGAAATCCGAGCCGCGCCCTCAGCCCTCGCCCTGCCCGCGTGAATCGAGCATCTGCACTTCGCCACGGAATTTCTGCAGCACGATTTCCGTCGTATAGCGGTCATTGCCGGTCTGGTCGGTCCATTTGCGCGTCTGCAGCGCGCCTTCGACATAAACCTTCATGCCCTTTTTCAGGTATTGCTCGGCGACCTTGGCAATCTGGTCATTGAAGACCACGATATTGTGCCACTCGGTCTTTTCCTTGCGCTCGCCGGAATTCTTGTCGCGCCAGGTTTCCGAGGTCGCCAGCGAAAAGCTGACCACCGGGTCGCCCGATTGCATGCGCCGCACTTCCGGGTCCTTGCCCAGATTGCCGATGAGGATGACCTTGTTCAAACTTCCCGCCATGATGCGACTCCCTGCAAACCGTTTGCGCGCATGCTACAGCGCCTGCGCCCGCAAAGCGCGGAACAAACCTGCTGGCGCCGCCCAAGCGCGTCCGCTGTCCACAGGAATTAATGTTCCTGTTCTGTTCTATTCATGATTGCTGCCCTTGTCAAGCGCCAGAACCGCTGCCACAACGGCCCTCAACAACCGACGCCGTTTCAGGACCGAAGCCCGGCCGATGACATGAATTGGGCCTCGCCGCTGCCTGTTCCGAGCGCGCGAGGCCCGCTTTGGGGCAAAACCCTTCATCCGCCGGAGCGGATATCAATCCGCCAAAAGGGCGGCATTTCAGAAAATTGTCACAATGTCCCGATGGGGTCAGGACGGCTTGCGCTGGTCCGGCGGAGTCATTCCCTGCTCCTTTTGTCAGCCTGCCCGCAACATCCCGCTGCGGCTAAAATTGTCATGGGCTGACAGGAGAAAGAGTGCTCCCCCATGCCGGATTCGTCAACAGGTTTCGTAATGCCTTGCGATCACATCCTGTTTCAGCTAACCGGAATTGTTCGGCCTTTGTTCCCTCTGATTTGCCTGCGCCGCCCTCGCTTTTCCGGCTGGCAATGCTACATGCACGGGAAGAAGCGGCCGCACCAATCATCGGGTATCCATGGCAGACCACAAATTCATCTCGATCCGCGGCGCACGCGAGCACAATCTCAAGAATGTCGATCTGGACATTCCGCGCGACCGCCTCACCGTCATGACCGGCCTGTCGGGCTCGGGCAAGTCGTCACTCGCCTTCGACACCATCTATGCCGAAGGCCAGCGCCGCTATGTCGAAAGCCTGTCGGCCTATGCGCGGCAGTTTCTGGAGATGATGCAGAAGCCGGATGTCGACCAGATCGACGGCCTGTCGCCGGCCATTTCCATCGAGCAGAAAACCACCTCGCGCAATCCGCGCTCCACCGTCGGCACCGTCACCGAAATCTATGACTACATGCGGCTGCTGTTCGCCCGCGTCGGCATTCCCTATTCGCCGGCCACCGGCCTGCCGATCGAAAGCCAGACCATCAGCCAGATGGTCGAC
>JBATMU010000332.1:0-10535 GCA_049289995.1 Rhizobiaceae bacterium
GCTGGATTCCGTCAGCTTTTTTCTTGATGCGCCGCAGATTGCCGCCGAGACAAGGCAGGCGCTCAAGGCAGTGCCTGATCTGGCGCGGGCGTTGTCGCGGCTGGTGACCGAGCGTGGCGGACCGCGCGATCTCGGCGCGTTGCGCGACGGGCTTCTGGCCGCATCCGCAATGGCCGCAAGGCTGGGCGCACTTGACCTGCCGGAAGAGATGGCGGCAGCGGTCAAGGATCTTGCCGCCATGCCCAAGGACTTCGGCGAAAGGCTTGCAGCAAGCCTTGCCGATGACTTGCCGCTTCTGAAGCGCGATGGCGGTTTTGCCGCCGCTGGTCTTGATGCGGAACTCGACCGGCTGAGGGCTTTGCGCGATCATTCACGGCGGGTCATCATCCAGATGCAGGACGGCCTGATCGAAGAGACCGGAATACGGTCACTGAAGATCCGCCACAACAACATTCTTGGCTACCATATCGAGGTGACGGCCAATCATCAGGACATCCTGGCCGGAACGCCCGAAGCCAAGGCGCGTTTCATCCACCGCCAGACCATGGCCAGCGCCATGCGTTTCACCACCACGGAACTTGCGGAGCTTGAAACGAAAATCGCCAATGCCGCCAGTGAGGCGCTGGCCATCGAGCTTGCGCTGTTTGACAGCCTGTCAAAGGAAGCGGGACTGAATGCCGAAGCCTTCCGGGCAGGCGCTGCTGCCCTTGCCGCCATCGACGTTGCGGCGGGATTTTCAGAACTCGCCGCCAGCCGCAATTTCGTGCGGCCGCATGTCGATGGCTCGCTGGATTTCATCATCGAGGGCGGAAGGCATCCGGTGGTCGAAGACGCGCTGCGGCGGCAGGCCGGCCAGCCGTTCGTCGCCAATGACTGCGACCTGTCGCCTTCCGGCTCGCCATACGGGGCGATCTGGTTGCTGACCGGCCCGAACATGGGCGGCAAGTCGACCTTCCTGCGCCAGAACGCGCTGATTGCTATCTTGGCGCAGACTGGCGCTTTTGTGCCGGCACGTTCGGCGCGTATCGGCGTGGTTGACCAGCTGTTCTCGCGGGTCGGCGCATCCGATGACCTGGCGCGCGGCCGTTCCACCTTCATGGTGGAAATGGTGGAGACAGCCGCCATTCTCAATCAGGCGGGCGAACGGGCGCTGGTGATCCTCGATGAGATCGGGCGCGGTACGGCCACCTTTGACGGGTTGTCGATCGCCTGGGCATCGGTCGAACACCTGCATGAGACCAATCGCTGCCGGGCGATCTTCGCCACGCATTTCCATGAAATGACAGCGCTCAGCACCAGCCTGAGCCGGCTCAGCAATGTGACGATGAAGGTCAAGGAATGGGATGGCGATGTGGTCTTCCTGCATGAGGTGGCGCATGGCGCGGCGGACCGGTCCTATGGCGTGCAGGTGGCGCGGCTGGCCGGGCTTCCGGCCAGCGTGATCGACAGGGCGCGGGATGTGCTGGCCAAGCTTGAAGACCAGGGCGCGGCTGGCCGCCATTCCACCCTGCTTGATGATCTGCCGCTGTTCAGCGCGCCTGTTGCCAAGGCTGCAAACCGAAAGCCGGAAAAGCTTGACCTTGCCGCGGCAGCGCTCAAGGCGATCAACCCGGACGAGTTGACGCCACGCGAAGCGCTCGAGGCGCTTTACCGGCTGAAGGGCCTGCAATGACCTGCACTCCCCAATTCACCCGAATGCCGGTATAGAGCCGCCGAACACGGGACCCGCAATGGCCAAGATTCCACTCCGACTGAATGAAATCATCGACAGCGCCGCCATGCGGGAGGCGCTTGCTGCTGCCTCCGGCAGCCAAGGCCTGATCGGCAATCCGGGTGTTCACGCCGCTGTGCTTCCCATCCTGCGCTCGACCCTGCGCGATGGCCGCAGCCGCGCCGAAGCCATGCTTGCCGAAGACAAGGGCGGCACGGTGTGCGCCAGGCGCATCAGCCATGTGGCCGACGAGATCATCACCGCCTTGTTCGAATTGGCCACGGGCGGGATCGGCGCGGAGCGCCAAAAATCCGGCCCTGTCGCGGTGATCGCGGTCGGCGGCTATGGACGCGGCACGCTGGCGCCCGGCTCCGACATCGACCTTTTGTTCGTGCTGCCCGGCAAGGCGGCGGGGTCGGAAGAGAAGATCGCGGAAGCCATTCTCTACATGCTCTGGGACCTTGGCCTGAAAGTCGGCCATTCGACCCGCAGCCTTGACGAATGCATCCGCCAGGCGCGCGGCGACGCCACCATCGCCACCGCCATACTGGAGGCGCGGCTGGTCACAGGTGACGCCAGCCTCTTTGACGCCCTGATGCAGCGCTTCGACCTGGAAGTGGCAAAGGACACCGGCGCAGACTATGTCGCCGCCAAGCTCGCCGAGCGCGATGAACGGCATCGCAAGGCTGGCGAAAGCCGCTACCTGGTCGAGCCGAATGTCAAGGACGGCAAGGGGGGCTTGCGTGATCTGCATACGCTCTACTGGATCGGCAAATATTTCTACCGGGTGCGCAGCGGCAGCGAACTGGTCGGCAAGGGCGTCATCACGCAGGCCGAACATACGAGTTTCCGCGAGGCGGAAGACTTTCTGTGGGCGGTGCGCTGCCACATGCATTTCGTGACCGGCAAGGCCGAGGAGCGGCTGCATTTCGACCTGCAGCGAGAAATCGCCGAACGGCTCGGCTATGCCTCCACACCGGGTCTTTCGGCGGTTGAGCATTTCATGAAGGACTATTTCCTCGCGGCCAAGGATGTGGGCGACCTGACGCGGATTTTCTGCACGGCGCTCGACGAAGAGCAGGGCCGCCACACGCCGGGCTTCAGCCGGATTTTCCAGACGTTTTCCCGGCGCCGGCGCAAGCTGGCCGGAACGTCGGACTTCATCGTCGACAATCATCGCATTTCGGTGGCCGATCCGGAGGTGTTTCGCCGTGATCCGGTCAACATGCTCAGGCTGTTCTGGCTGGCCGACCGGCACGGGCTGGAATATCACCCAGACGCGATGAAGCTTCTCACCCGCTCGCTGACGCTCATCAACAATGACCTCAGGCGCGACAAGGAAGCCAATGCGCTGTTTATGGATGTGCTGACCTCGCGGCGTGATCCGGAGCTCAACCTCAGGCGAATGAATGAGGCGGGGGTGCTCGGGCGGCTGATCCGCGAGTTCGGCAAGATCGTCGCGATGATGCAGTTCAACATGTACCACCACTATACGGTCGATGAGCACCTGATCCGCTGCGTCGGCGTGCTGTCGGAAATCGAGCATGGCGACGGCGAGAAAATCCACCCGCTGGCCCACCGCATCATCAATGACCTCAAAGACCAGCGAGAAGTTCTTTATACAGCGGTACTGCTGCACGATATTGCCAAGGGAAGGCCGGAAGATCATTCGGAAGCCGGGGCGAAAATCGCCCTCAAGGTCTGCCCGGCCATGGGCTTCAATCCGGCTGACACCGCCACCATATCCTGGCTGATCGAAAACCATCTCTTGATGTCGATGACCGCGCAGACCCGCGATCTCAACGACCGCAAGACGATTGTCGACTTCGCCGACAAGATCCAGTCCATCGAACGGCTGAAGCTGCTTCTGGTGCTGACGATCTGCGACATTCGCGGCGTCGGGCCGGGCGTCTGGAACGGCTGGAAAGGCCAATTGCTGAGGACGCTGTATTTCGAAACCGAGCTGGTGTTGACCGGCGGATTTTCGGAAACATCGCGGGCGGCGCGCGCCGAAGGGGCCAAGGCCGCGTTATCGGCCATGCTGACGGATTGGCCCGAAGAGGCGCGCAAGGCGCATCTGGCGCTGCTCTATTCCAACTATCTTTTGACCGTGACCCCGGACGACCAGGTCCGCCATGCCGAATTCATCCGCAAAGCCGATGCTTCGGGTGACAAGCTTGCCACCATGGTGCGCACCCATGCCTTTCATGCCGTCACCGAAATCACCGTTCTGGCGCCCGACCATCCGCGCCTTTTGTCCATCGTGGCGGGCGCCTGTGCGGCGGCCGGCGGCAACATTGTCGACGCGCAAATCTTCACGACGGCCGACGGGCGGGCGCTCGACACCATCCTGATCAACCGCGAATTCGAGCGCGATGAGGATGAGCAACGGCGTGGCGAACGGGTCGGCAAGCTGATCGAGGACATGCTGTCGGGCAAGTCCTGGCTGCCGGAAATGATCGAGAAGCGCACAAAGCCCAAACGCGGCGCAAAAGCATTCACCGTGGTCCCGGCGGCGGAAGTGCGCAATACGCTGTCGAACCGGTTCTCGGTGATCGAGCTCGAAGGCCTCGACCGGCCAGGCCTGTTGTCGGAGATCACAGGTGCGATTTCCGACCTGTCGCTGGACATCGCCTCGGCGCATATCACGACATTCGGCGAGAAAATCATCGACACGTTTTATGTGACGGATCTTACCGGCCAGAAGATCACCGATCCGGCGCGGACGGCGCGGATTTCAGACGCACTGATCAAGGTTCTGGGCGGAGCGCCCGTGCGGACGGCCAAAGCGCGGCCAGCACCATTTGCAAGAAAGACAACCGGACAATGAGCCTGGTCACGAAGTTTGCATCTGTTGGCGGGGCCACCCTGGCAAGCCGCGTGCTTGGCTTTGTCCGCGAGGCGCTGATTGGCGCGGCGCTGGGCGCGGGGCCGATTGCCGACGCGTTCTATGCCGCCTTCGCCTTCCCCAACCTGTTCCGGCGGCTGTTTGCCGAGGGGGCCTTCAATTCGGCCTTCGTGCCACTGTTTGCCAAACAGGTTGAGGCGGGCGGGCTTGACGCTGCCAAGGCCTTTGCCGAGCGCGTGCTGTCAGTACTGCTTGTATCGCTTCTGGCGCTGACCGGACTTGCCATGGTGTTCATGCCGCAGCTTGCGGCAAGCGTCATCGCGCCCAAGTTCGCCGATACGCCCGACAAATTTGCGGCCACAGTTGAACTGACGCGGATCATGTTTCCCTATCTGTTGTGCATGTCGCTGGTGGCGATGTTTTCGGGCATCCTCAATTCGATGCGCCGCTATTTTCTGGCGGCGATCGTGCCGGTGCTGCTCAACATCATCCTGCCTGCCGCCGTTCTTCTCGCCTTCTGGACCGGCGCCAATGCCGAACAGACCGGGCGCTATCTGGCGATTGCCGTATTCATTTCCGGCTTTGCCCAGCTTTTCCTGATGGTGTTCGGGGTGCGCCGGGCGGGTATGTCACTCGCCCTCGTTCCGCCGCACCTGACGCCGGACGTCAAACGGCTTCTGGTGCTGATGGGCCCGGCCATGCTGACCGGCGGCGTCTTCCAGATCAACACGCTGATCGGCCGGATCATTGCCTCGGGGCAGGATGGGGCGATTGCGCTTTTGAACTATGCCGACCGCATCAACCAACTGCCGCTCGGGGTGATCGGCATTGCCATCGGCGTGGTGCTGTTGCCGGAATTGTCGCGGGCGCTGAAGGGCGGCAAGCCCGGCGAGGCCGAGCATTTGCAGAACCGCAGCCTGGAGTTTGCGCTGGCGCTGACCCTGCCTTCGGCAGTGGCCTTTCTCGCCATGCCCGGACCTTTGGTCAACATTCTCTATGAGCGCGGCGCGTTTACGCCGGAAACAACGGCGCTGACCGCTTCGGCGCTGGCGGCGTTTGCTTCGGGCCTGCCGGCCTATGTGCTTATCAAGGTGGTGCAACCGGCCTATTTCGCCCGCGAGGACATGAAGACGCCGATGTGGTTTTCGTTCGCCGCGGTTGCTGCCAATATTGCGCTGTCGCTCATGCTGTTCGGGCGCTTTGGACATGTGGCAATTGCACTTGCCACGTCGCTGTCGTCCTGGCTCAATTTCATACTTCTTGCTGGCGTCTTGTGGTGGCGCGGCGATTTCCGGCCATCGGCCACAACCTGGCGGCGGATGGTTGTTATCGTTGCGGCGAGCCTCGCCGTTGGCCTGTTGATGTGGCAGGCGCAGGATCTGTTCGGCGCCGCATTCGCCAGCGTCTCGCTGCCCATGCGGATTGCTGCGACGCTTGGCACGCTGGGTGCGGCGGCGATGTTCTATCTGGCGCTGGTTATCGGCGGCGGCGGCGTTGACCGCAGCGAACTTACAGGCCTGATTGCCCGGCGGCGCAAGAAAGCTTGATCTCAGACCATCACGCGGGCGGCGGTCCAGGTTCCGGCCTGGCTGAGGATGAGCGCCGGGTCAATGAACCGGCTCTCAAGAATTGCGCGGAAACAGGCTGCCTGATCGTCGCGGGATACCGGGGCGGGCTTGCCCGTGAGGCCCGACAGCGCCACGCGCAGCGCGTCAATGGAGCCCGAACCTTCGTCGAACTGGGCCTTGGTGCGCCAGACAATGTCATCCGGCAGGAGGCCAGCAACCGCCTTGCGGAATATCCATTTCTCGGTTGTCGATCCGTCGGCATTCACCTTCATTTTGAGCGAAGCCGGAATGGTCTGGGCAAAGGCGATGAGGTCGCGGTCGAGGAAGGGCGTGCGGCCTTCCAGCCCGAGCGCCATGGTGATGCGGTCAACGCGCTGCAGATTGATGTTGTGCATCGTTCCGAGCGAGCGGGTCAGTTCGTCGGCCAGCGCCCGGTTCTTGCCGGCATAGTCATGATGATATCGATAGCCGGCAAACAATTCATCCGCGCCCTCGCCTGTCAGCACGGCCTTGACATATTGGCGCGCCAAAACCGAGACAATATGCGTGGGCAAAGCCGATGGCACCAGGTCAACATCGGCGCTTTCCATGGCGGAAATGACGTCGGGCATGGCGTCAATCAGGTCCTCGGGCGTGAAGACGCGTTCAAAATGCTCCGAGCCGATATGGGCGGCAACCCGGGCGGCGGCGACAAGGTCAGGACTGCCTTTGGTGCCGACTGCGAAGGTCTTGAGACGCATGCCGGACCGCGCCATTTCGCGGGCGGCGACCGCTGCAACGGCGGAAGAATCCAATCCGCCGGACAAAAACGCGCCCAGTTCGACATCGGCCACCATCCATTTGTGCACGGCCGCCTCGAAGACCAAGAGCAATTCGGCGGCGGTTTTTTCTTCATCGAGGCCGGCTTCCGGTTCGGCCTGGCCTGAAGGCATGCGGTGCCATTGGCGCTCGCCGTCGCGGCTGTCCCACAGCGAACCCGGCTTTACGGCCTCGATGTGATCGACGCGCTCGCCGTCAAAGGCCTTGACCTCCGAGGCGAAGGCCAGCCCGCCCTGCATCCGCGCCTTGTAAAGCGGTTTTATGCCGAGTGGATCGCGGGCGGCTATCAGGCGTCCCGGCAGGAGCAGGACGAAGGCGAACATGCCGTCGAGCTTGGCGATCCAACGCGGCGCGTCATCGGTCATCATGTGCATGATGGTTTCGGAATCGCTGTGGGTGGCAAACTTCTCCGGCCCGGCGATCTTGCGCAGGTCGGCATGGTTATAGATTTCGCCATTGACCACCAGCGCCCTGTCCCCGGAAACCAGCGGCTGCGTGCCGTCCTCAGGTCCGATAATCGCCAACCGCGCATGGGCAAGAATTGCACCCGGCAGGCGGATGATCTTCTGTTCGTCCGGGCCGCGATGGGCAATCCGCGCCAGCATGCGGGCGGCAAGCGCTTCGTCGTCAATGTTCCACAGACAGACAAATCCGCACATGGCCAAGCCTTTCATTTTCGCAGCAAATGCAGCCTGACAGGAAACCTGCCCTTTTGGCGAGGCTCTTCCGTCATTGAGGGCAAGGATTGCGCCAGCATCGCGCACCAGGTGGCGCGTGGCGCTTGAATGCAGCGGGCCTGCGGTGCATAAGGCGCGCGCAATCGCCTCACGCGCCTCAAGGATACCGCGACATGGGTTTCAAGCCGCTCGTTTTTTCCGGCGTCCAGCCGACCGGCAACCTGCATCTGGGCAATTATCTCGGCGCCATCCGCAAATTCGTGGATTTGCAGGCCGGCAATGACTGCATTTATTGCGTGGTTGATCTGCATGCCATCACCGTCTGGCAGGATCCGGCGGAGCTGATGAAATCAACGCGCGAAGTCACCGCAGCGTTTCTGGCCTCGGGCATTGATGCGTCAAAACACATCGTTTTCAACCAGAGCCGGGTGGTGCAGCATGCCGAGCTCGCCTGGATTTTCAACTGCGTGGCGCGGATGGGCTGGCTCAACCGCATGACCCAGTTCAAGGAAAAGGCCGGCAAGGACCGCGAGAACGCCTCTGTCGGGCTGTTTTCCTATCCCAACCTGATGGCTGCCGACATTCTGGTCTATCAGGCCACGCATGTGCCGGTCGGCGACGACCAGAAGCAGCATCTGGAACTGGCCCGCGACATCGCACAGAAATTCAACAACGATTATTCGGCGCGCATCGAGGCGCTGGGCGCCGGCGTTGAAATGAAGATCGGCCAGGAAACCGTGCACGGCTTTTTCCCGCTGATCGAACCGGTGATCGGCGGCCCTGCAACACGGGTGATGAGCCTGCGCGACGGCACCAAGAAAATGTCGAAATCCGACCCGTCCGATCTGTCACGGATCAACCTGACCGATGATGCCGATGCCATTTCCAAGAAGATCCGCAAGGCGAAAACCGATCCGGACGCCTTGCCTTCGGAAATTGACGGCCTTGCGGGCCGTCCAGAGGCAGACAATCTAGTCGGCATTCATGCCGCGCTCTCGGGCAAAACCAAGCAGGACGTACTGACCGAATTCGGCGGCAGCCAGTTTTCGGCCTTCAAACCAGCTTTGGTTGACCTGGCGGTTGCGGTTCTGGCGCCGATTGCTGCGGAAATGCGCCGCATTGCCGCCGATCCGGTTTATGTTGATGCTGTGCTGGCTGATGGCGGGGCGCGGGCTTCGGCGCGGGCCGAGGCCACGATGAAAAAAGTGCGCGAGATCGTCGGCCTTTTATCCTGATCCGGCGGGCGGGCGGAAATCCTTCGGGAGGCTGCAATGGTATCGAGACGTCTGAGCCGCGAATCCGGACACCGGCGGAAATTCCTGGCCATTGTCGATGACACGCCCGAGTGCGAACGCGCCATCACCTATGCTGCGCGCCGCGCGCAAACGACAGGCGGGCTGCTGGTCCTGCTGTTCGTCATTGTTCCGGAAGGTTTCGGGGAATGGATGGGCGTCGGCGATATCATGCGGCAGGAAGCGCTGGCAGCCGCCAATCTGGCGCTGGATGCCGCTCAGGCGCGGCTGAGTGCAGATGGCGGTGTTGAATCCGAACGTGTCATTCGTGAAGGCAAGCCGGCGGAAGCCATTCTGGAACTGATTGAAGACGATCAGGATATCGCCATCATGGTGCTGGCGGCGAGCACCGCCAAGGACGGCCCGGGACCGCTGGTCGCCTCCATCGGACGCGGCGCGGCCTTCCCCATTCCCGTGACGATCGTGCCGCAAACCCTGACCGACGAGGATATCGCGGCAATCACTTGAGCGCGCGAAGGCTGCCCTGCGTCAATCGGGCGGGCGGGCAGCGTGCCTCCAAGCTTGCAAACCCGGGGCAGGACGCCTACTTTAGAACCAATAAAAACTGCAGGCTGGTTCAGCCGCGAGGGAAGACCATGTTCATCCAGACCGAAGCCACACCCAATCCAGCCACACTCAAATTCCTGCCCGGCAAGGTCGTGCTGGAAAATGGCACGGCCGATTTCCGCAATGCCGCCGAGGCCAGCGAAAAATCGGCGCTGGCGGAAGAGCTGTTTTCCATTCCCGGCATTACCGGGGTCTTCTTCGGCTATGATTTCGTGACCGTGACCAAGGACGATCAGGACTGGCAGAACCTGAAGCCGGCCATTCTGGGTACGATCATGGAGCATTTCATGGCTGGCCGGCCGGTCATGTCGGGAGCGGCAACCGGTCTTGCGCCGGTGGGCGATGCCGAATTTTTCGCGCCCGATGACGCGGGCATAGTCGCGCAGATCAAGGAGCTTCTGGATACGCGGGTGCGCCCGGCCGTAGCCCAGGACGGCGGCGACATCACCTTCCGCGGCTTCGAGGGCGGCACGGTGTTCCTGCACATGAAGGGCGCCTGCGCAGGCTGCCCGTCATCGACTGCCACGCTCAAGCACGGCATCCAGAACCTGCTCAAGCATTTCATTCCGGAAGTCCAACAAGTCGAACAGATCAATTGAACCGCAATTGAATTGGAAAATACGGGCCCTGCGGGGCCCGTTTTGCTGTCTGCTGATCTTCGCTCAGGCGACCAGAACGCGGGCGCCGATGCTGGCGCGGGAATAGAGGTCAATCACATCCTGATTGATGAGCCTGATGCAGCCCGACGACATGGCCTTGCCGATGGACGACCATTCGGGTGTGCCGTGCAGGCGATAGCCGGAATCGCCGCCCTTGTTGAACAGGTACATGGCGCGCGCGCCGAGCGGGTTGTCGATGCCGGGCGGCATGCCTTGGCGCCATTTTTCAAGTTCGGGCTTGCGCTTGATCATTTCGGCCGGCGGGGTCCAGACCGGCCATTCGCGCTTCATGGCGATGCGCGCCGTTCCCTGCCATTCAAAGCCCTCGCGGCCGACGCCGATGCCATAGCGCATGGCAGTGCCGTCCCCATTGACGAAATAAAGGTGCTTGGCC
>JBATMU010000333.1:0-4672 GCA_049289995.1 Rhizobiaceae bacterium
GGGTACGGCCAATGACGAACTCAGGGAAGTGCGCCGCAATCTCTACAGCGCCGGTGAGGCAGAACTGAATTCCGAAGGCCGGGAAACAATCATTGCATGGCGCAGGCCGGGTGGACCCGTATGGGTGTGCAATCGTTCCCGGTGAGGCCCGTGACGGTTTGCGGCATTGGTCTTGCCAGAGACAGTCCTAAAGTGGGGACAGGCAGGAGACCGCAATGACGCACAGACTACCCTTGAGCCGCGTTGCGCGCATGGCAGGCGTGTCACGCGCCCATATTCAGGAACTGGCCCGCAGCGGCGCATTGGACAGTTTCGATGGCACGGTAACGCTCAGCGAAGTGCTGCGGGTCTTCCCGGACATTGTGCTCGAAAACGATTCGGAACTGCGCAGGCTGGAAGCGATCAAGGCGGCGGCGGCGCACAAATCCCCGCTGCATGATGAATTGCCCGACGCGAATGTGCTGGCCGGACGGCTCGAAGCGCTCGGCCGCGACTATGCCCGGACCAAGGTTGGCGCCGGATTGCATGAACTTGCCCATGCATGGCTGGCAGGACGGCTGGGTGATCTTGCGGATGAAGGCGCAATCGGGCAGGAAATGGCACAGGCGCTTATCACGGGGTTCCGCCAGCAATTGGAGGCCAGCCCGCAGGACCGCGCCCGCCGCGAGCGGCTCATTGCGCTTGAATCGAGGATGCGGGTCATGAGCGCGCAGGCGACGCTTCTGCCGAAAGGACGCCAGTTTCCGGTCGAAGGGCGCGAGACCTTTCTGGAAGCCGGACTGCGCGCCGGGCTTGACATGCCCTATGGCTGTTCGAACGGCAATTGCGGCGATTGCCGCGCCCGCATCACCCATGGCGAAGCCGCCCGCATCAGGCCGCATGACTTCCGGCTGAGCGAGGCTGAAAAAGCGCAGGGCTGGATCCTGACCTGCGCCTATACAGCCATTGGCGACGTGACGCTGGAGACAGCCGAGCCCGGAATCATTCCCCAACAGCAGATCACTGGCAAACTCCGCCAGGCCGAACCGCTTGGCGACAGCATTATCGCGCTGCATCTGGTTACCTCGCGCAGCGAGCGGTTGCGGTTTCTGGCCGGGCAGCGGGTGAGTGCGGCAATTGACGGCGTCAGCGCCGATTTTCATGTCGCGAGCTGCCCCTGCGAAGAGCGCCGCATCGAATTGCATGTCAGGCGCGGTTCGGGACTATTTGCAGAGCGCATCGAGGCCGGTTTGAAGCCGAATGCCGAATTTGTGCTCAACGGGCCGCAAGGCGATTTCGTGTTGGACGAGGATTCGGTCAGGCCGGTGCTTTTGGTGGCGCAGGGTTTGGGATTTGCGCCGGTAAAAAGCCTGCTACAACATGCGCTGGCGCTGGAAAACGCACCGGAGGTCCTGCTCATCCGGCTGCCTGGCCCCTGCGGCGCCTATCAGGACAACCTGCTCCGCTCCTATGCATCGGGGCTCGACAATTTCCGCTATGTGAATGCGGAACAGGGCGAGCTGAAAGACGCGCTGGCCGGGCTGGCGCCGGGCGGGCTTGCCGGCTTCGATGCCTATGTAGCGGGTCCGGCCGAGGGACTGGCCGATATCGGCCGCGCGCTGGCCGGCGCCGGCCTGCCGGAAGGACGGCTGCGCGCCGAGCGGCTGGCTTAAAGCAGGCTTTTTTATAGCAAGCCGGCCTGGCGCGCGGCGTCCTTCAGGCTGAGTGACGGGCGCGGACCGATCTGCTGGATGACCAGACCTGCCGCCAGGCTGCCGAGCCGGCCGCAATCGGCCAGGCTGCGCCCGGACGTGTAGCCGAACAGGAATCCCGCCGCATAAAGATCGCCTGCCCCGGTGGTGTCGACAAGGTTGTCAATCTCGATGGCCTCAACGGTCACGGTTTCATCGCCGCGCACAATGACCGACCCTTGTTCCGACCGGGTGATGGCGGCAAGGCGGCAATCCTTGCGGATGGCCTCAAGGGCGGCATCGAAATCGGCGGTCTGATAAAGCGATTTCAGCTCGTGCTCATTGGCGAACACGATGTCGGCGGTTCCCGAACGCATGAGGCCGAGAAACTCGTCGCGGTAACGGTCGACGCAAAACGGATCGGACAAGGTGAAGGAGACTTCGCGGCCGGCAGCATGGGCGAGCGCCGCCGATTTGCGGATGGCGTCCTTGGCCAAAGGCGGATCCCACAGATAGCCTTCGAAATAGGTGACCTTGGCGCCTTCAGCCTTGGCCGGTTCGATGTCGTCGGGGCCAAGCTCGACACAGGCGCCGAGATAGGTGTTCATCGAGCGCTCGCCATCGGGCGTGACAAAGATCATCGAGCGCGCCGTGGGTGCACTGCCATGGAGCGGCGCGGTGTCAAAGGCCACGCCCTGGGCGCGGATGTCGTGGGTATAGATGGCGCCCAGATGATCATCGGCCACCTTGCCGAAAAACGCCGCCTTGCCGCCAAACGAGGCAATGCCCGCCGCCGTATTGCCGGCCGAGCCGCCAGACGCTTCGATGGCCGGGCCCATGGCGGCATAAAGCGCCTCGGCGCGCGGCGCGTTGATGAGGTTCATCGCACCCTTGTGGATGCCGTTGGCGACGAGAAAGTCATCCTCGCAGCGGGCAATGATGTCGACAATGGCATTGCCGATGCACAAAACGTCATAGCGGCTCATGAAATCCCCATTCTTCGCCAAGCCGGGCTTTAAACCAGCCCGGGCTTTTTCGCGTCACGCTTTAGCGGCAGCAAGGCAGAATGGCAAATGGGGGGCAAGGCCAGCCCGGACTTGCACGATCCAGTCCCGCCACCTACCTGAACGGCAAAGCCCTGTCCCATGCGGAAGACCTTGCCAATGATCCTTGAAGCCGCCCGCGCCGCCGCCGCTGACCTTGTCTCGCCGGGCCTGCGCGGCGTGCTGATGAAATCGCTGGGGCTGACGCTTTTGGCGCTGATTGCGCTGTGGTTTGCCATTCGCGGCCTGTTTGACTGGCTGGCCTGGCCGATGCTGGACGCGCTTTTGCCCGGCCTGCCGTCCTGGGCGGGCTGGATCGGCTTTGCGGCGGCCATTCTTGCCGGACTGGGGCTGGCCGTGGCGCTCGCACTGCTCGTCGCTCCTGTGACGGCGGCCATTGCCAATTTCTTCCTGGATGATGCGGCGCTGTTGATCGAAAAGCAGGATTATCCGGCCGATGCGCCCGGCCAGCCGCTGCCGCTCGGCCGTTCGCTGGTGCTGTCGGCAAAGTTTTTCGGCGTGGTCATTTTGGGCAATCTGTTGGCGCTGATCCTGCTTCTGGTGCCGGGCATCAATCTGGCGGCGTTTTTCGTGGTCAACGGCTATCTGCTGGGCCGCGAATTTTTCGAATTTGCCGCCATGCGGCATCTGGGCGAGACCGAAGCGCGGGCGCTGCGGCGGCGGCATGGCATGACGGTTTTCATGGCCGGATTGGTGATTGCCGGATTTCTGGCGGTGCCGGTGCTCAACCTCGCAACGCCGCTGTTTGCTGCAGCCTTGATGGTGCATTTGTTCAAGGGTGTATCGCGCTAAACCGTCTTCTCCGGCGATTTGCACAGATCAGCAATAATGCAGTTCCCGCAATCGGGCTTGCGCGCCTTGCAGACATAGCGGCCATGCAGGATCAGCCAATGGTGGGCGTGGCGCATCCATTTCTCCGGAATGACGCTGACCAAGCCGGCTTCGACCTGTTCGGGCGTCTTGCCGGGCGCCAGGCCCAGCCGGTTGCCGATGCGGAACACATGGGTGTCGACGGCCATCGTCGGCTGGCCAAACGCCATGTTGAGCACGACATTGGCGGTCTTGCGGCCAACGCCGGGCAATTTGACCAGAGCCTCGCGGTCACCGGGCACTTCGCCGCCATGGTCGCGGATCAGCGCCTGCGACAAGGCGATGACGTTTTTGGCCTTGGCGCGCCACAGGCCGATGGTCTTGACATATTGGGCGACGCCCTCCTCACCAAGCGCCAGCATTTTTTCCGGCGTATCGGCGATGTCAAACAGGGCGCGTGTCGCCTTGTTGACGCCGGCATCAGTGGCCTGGGCCGACAGGACCACCGCCACCAGAAGCGTAAAGGCGTTGACATGCTCAAGCTCGCCCTTCGGCTCGGGATTTTGCGCGGCAAATCGGGCAAATATCGCGTCGATGCCGGCTGGCGGGTAGAGGCTGGCGGCTGCGGCAATTTTGGGCTTTGGCTTTTTCATTCCCTCCCTATAATCAACGCGCATGCACGCCGCCAACCCGTTTCCCGCCAGTCCGCTGCCCGACGCCGACGCGCCGCTGTTTGATGCGCTGCTGGTGCCGCACCGTTCGCTCGGGCGCACCGGGTTTTATGTGCTGATGGGCTCACTTGCCGTCATCTGGGGTTTTTCGAGCCTGTTGTTCCTTTCCAAGGGCGCCTGGCCGGTCTTCGGCTTTTTCGGACTGGATATGGCGGCCATCTGGCTGGCTTTCCGCATCAACTACCGGGCGGCGCGGGCGCGCGAGGAAGTGCGCATCAGCCGTGCGGCGCTGGCCATCCGCCAGGTTTCACCGTCCGGCAAGGCGTCAGAACATGTGTTCAATCCGCTCTGGGCGCGCTTTCATGTGGCGCGGCATCCGGAAATCGGCGTCACCTCCATGGTGGTGGCCGGCCAGGGCCGCCGCGTGGCGCTTGGCAGCTTTCTGAATCCCGATGAC
>JBATMU010000334.1:0-3912 GCA_049289995.1 Rhizobiaceae bacterium
GTTTCTGCACATGCAGCGGATAGCGCTCGATGTCCTTGGCCGTCTGGAACCCCAGATGGTAATCGCGGTGCGGGGATTGCGCCGCCCCGCCCGGATTGACCACGTTGAGCTGCGCCGTCATCTGGTAATAGGGTCCGAGCCAGGCTTCGGAAATCAGCGCCAGCATGGCATTGCCGTAGTAGCGCGCGAAATTGTCCGGGTCTTTCAGGCAGTGCTTTTCCAGTGAATTCCAGATCCGGTCATTGGCGCCCGGCTTGGCGAAATGATCGCCGCCGCCAGTCCCGCTGCGCTGTTGTTCATCGATGAGCTCGCGCATTAGATACGAAGCGCGGTCGAGCATGGCATGGTCGGTTTCGGCATGTTTCAGCACCAGAACGCCCGGCCCGTCCATCAGCGCATCGGCCCATTCGGCCTTGACCGCCCTGCGCATGTCCGGATCGGCAATCACTGCCCGGATCGCATTGCAGTCATAGATCAGCACGTTTTTTTCCGCCGCCGCCGCAAACGGATAATCGGCCATGTTGACCGTTTGCGACGTCAGCGCAGCAAGATCGGCGACGTTGCAATCGTCTGCCTTCAGAAAGATTTTCGTCTGGCGGCGCGCAGCAAGCGGTTTCATGCTAGATCCTCCCTGTGGCATCATGGGCTGCACAATACCGGTTTGATAATCTGCCGTCTTGTGCAGGCCAATTAGGACGCATGTATTGAACGCCGACCCCTTCGTCCACCATCCCGATTTGCGCGGCTTGATCACCGATCCGGAAAAATCCTTCTTCCGCAATTTCAGGCCCGCCGACATTGACGCGCGGATGAAGGCGCTGGGCAGGCCCGATGGCTGGCGTCACACCGATGAGGAAATCGAAGCCGCACGGCTGGCCTTTCTGGCAGAGCGCCTCGACAGCGACTTGTGGATTTTCGCCTATGGTTCGCTGATGTGGGATCCGGGTTTCAACTTTGCCGAAGTGCGCCGGGCCAATGCGCCCCGTCATGCCCGCAAATTCATCCTGAAAGACAGCTTCGGGCCGCGCGGCTGCCCGGAGGCGCCGGGCCTGATGGCCGCCCTTGATGACGGAGAAGGCTGCGACGGGCTGGCCTTCCGCATCTCAAGGGATGCAGTCCGCCATGAATCCGGCGTGTTCTGGCGGCGCGAATTGCTGGCCTATGCCTATCGTCCGGCATTCACCAAGGTCAGCACCGCATTCGGCGAGGTGGACGCACTGACTGTTGTCGCCAACCATGGCGCCGAGGTGATCCGCGCCGATCTGACCCGCGCCGAACAGATCCGCTATGTCGCCACCGGCAGGGGTTTTTTGGGATCGAGCCTTGAATATCTCGAAAACATCGAGGCGCATTTCGCGGCCATGGGCATTGAAGACCGCGAGGTCACCGAGCTGCTGGCCGGCGCGCGGGCTTATAACGCCGCTTGCAGCCCATGAAAAAGGCGGGGATTGCCCCCGCCTTTTGCATTGTCAAACCAATCGCGTCAGACTCAGTTCCACTCCCGGATATCGACAAAATGCCCGGCAATGGCCGCCGCCGCCGCCATGGCGGGCGACACCAGATGCGTGCGCCCCTTGAAGCCCTGGCGGCCTTCGAAATTGCGGTTCGACGTCGAGGCGCAGCGTTCGCCCGGTTTCAGCCGGTCATCGTTCATGGCAAGGCACATCGAGCAGCCCGGCTCGCGCCAGTCAAAGCCCGCCGCCTTGAAGATCACGTCGAGACCCTCGGCCTCGGCCTGTTCCTTCACGAGGCCCGAGCCCGGCACGATCATCGCCGAAACCGTCGAGGCCACCGTCTTGCCGTCGACCACCTTGGCGACTTCCCGCAGGTCTTCGATGCGGCCATTGGTGCACGAGCCGATGAACACCCGGTCCAAGGCAATGTCGGTGATCTTGGTGCCCGGCGTCAGCCCCATATAGTCGAGCGCCCGCCATTTCGACGTGCGCTTGTTTTCGTCGGCAATGTCGTCGGGATTGGGTACGGCGCCCGTCACCGAAATCACGTCTTCGGGCGAAGAGCCCCATGACACGATGGGCGGCAGCTTGGCGGCATCCAGCACCACCACCTTGTCGAAATGCGCGCCATCATCACTATAGAGCGTCTTCCAATAGTCCATCGCCATGTCGAGCGCCTTGCCCTTCGGGGCGCGCGGCTTGCCCTTGATGTATTCGAAGGTCTTTTCATCCGGCGCGATCAGCCCGGCCCGCGCCCCGCCCTCGATGGTCATGTTGCAGACCGTCATGCGGCCTTCCATCGACAGCGCCCGGATCGCCTCGCCGGCAAACTCGATGACATGGCCATTGCCGCCCGCCGTGCCGATCTCGCCGATGATCGCCAGGATGATGTCCTTTGCGGTGACATGATCGGGCAGCACGCCGTCGACCCGCACCAGCATGTTCTTGGCTTTTTTCTGGATCAGCGTCTGGGTGGCGAGCACATGCTCGACCTCGCTGGTGCCGATGCCATGCGCCAGCGCACCGAATGCGCCATGCGTGGAAGTGTGGCTGTCGCCGCAGACTATGGTCATGCCCGGCAGGGTGAAGCCCTGTTCGGGGCCGACGATATGGACAATGCCCTGGCGGATGTCATTGGCGTCAAAATACTCGACCTTGAAGTCCTTGGCGTTCTGGGCCAGCGCCTCGACCTGGATGCGGCTTTCCTCGTTCTTGATGCCGAGCTTGCGGTCGGGCGAGGTCGGCACATTGTGATCGACCACGGCCAGCGTCTTTTCCGGATGCCGCACCTTGCGGCCGGCCAGTCTCAACCCTTCAAACGCCTGCGGGCTGGTCACTTCATGCACCAGATGCCGGTCGATATACAGAAGGCAGGTGCCGTCCTCCTGGCGATCGGCGATGTGGTCGTCGAAAATCTTGTCATACAGGGTGCGCGCTGCGGTCATCTTGCTTGTCCTCGAAACGAATGGGTGGCAGGCCGGTCAACGGCCCCGCAAATCATCATGCCGCAGTTGCGGCACGGCCTTTCAAATGGTCAGCGGCGGCAGGTTGATGCTCCGGCCAGCCGCGCAAAAAACCGCCCCGGCAGGCGCTTGTGGTCCTGCAGCACAAAAACCGGGAAAGGGGCAGCGCTCATGGCCGCGTCCATACCAGCGTTTTGAAAACCGGGCAATCGGTACGGGCAGCCTGTCGCGCAGCCACCAGGAGTGCTAACCTCGCCGCCGGGGCCGGTTGGCAAGGAGCATCATTATGAGCGGCGCGATGGCAAGCAGCGATCCGCTGTGGATCGCCTTGATGATCCTCGGCGCGTTCGCGGTCGTTTTCCCGTTGTTTTGGGCAGCCGTGCTGGTCTTGCTGAGCCAGATTGGCGGCTGGAGCCGCCTCGCGCAGCGCTTTCCCGCCGGAGACCGGCAGGTCACGGGCGAACCGCGTCTTGCCTCCTGGGCAATGGTGGGCCCGATATCCTATCGTTTTGTGCTCACAGTCCGTGTCAATGCCGACGGTTTCTTTCTGACCCTCATGCCGCTGTTCCGCATTGCCCATCCGCCGCTGTTCATCCCCTGGATGGACGTCACCGGCCGCAAGCCATGGCAGTTCCTGTGGATGCATGGCGAGCGCATCAGCATCGGCGAGCCGCATGTCGCCACGCTGACCGTGCCGGATGGGGTGATTTGACGTCCTTGCTGCGGAACAATCTGGCCCCCTCACCCCGCCCGCCCTTGCCGCAGGCGTTTTTCCAGCGCCCTCAGCGCCAGCGACAGCGAAATCGTCAAAGCCAGATAGACATAGGCGACGATCGAATAGGTCTCGAAAAACCGGAACGAGCCGGCGGCATAGACCTTGCCCATCTGCGTGATGTCGGCCACGCCCAGCACCGAGACCAGCGAGGAATCCTTGACCAGAGCCACGAAATCATTGCCGAGCGGCGGCAGGATGGTTCTGAGCGCCTGCGGCAGCA
>JBATMU010000335.1:0-6679 GCA_049289995.1 Rhizobiaceae bacterium
GGATCGAGCCGCCGCCGTCACCGGCATGGGCCATCGGAACAACGCCGGCTGCAACCAGCGCCGCCGGTCCGCCTGACGAGCCGCCGGTGACATGGCCTGTGTTCCACGGATTGCGGGTAATTCCGAAGGCTTTTGATTCGGTGACCAGCCGCAGGCCGTATTCCGGTGTTGTCGCGGTGACGATGGGAATGAGGCCTGCCGCCTGATGGCGGTCGGCAAGCACTGCGTTTTCATCCGGCACAAGCGCGGTCACGCGGCTGCCCGAATGGCTGGGAACGCCCTTCATTCTTATGTCGAGGTCCTTGACGGCAAACGGCACGCCGGCAAAGGGGGCGGTCAAATCTACGGATTTGGCCATTGCGCGGGCCCGATCATGCAGGCGTTCAACCACAGCATTGATCTGAGGGTTGACACGTTCCGCCCGGGTGATCGCCGCCTCGGTCAGCTCGACAGCAGACAATTCACCCTTGCGCACAAGGGCTGCAAGGCCCGTCGCGTCTTCCTCCCAAAGAATCCGTTCAATGGACATGCCAGCCGCTCCTTTTCCGCCAAGCCGGATCGTAGGCGCGCGGCAATGCGCTTGCAAATATTTCGGAAGTTTCCGTGATTGCCATTTTCAGCCAATCGCCTAGCTTTAACGGGCATGGCCACGACGCCCGACGACATCACCAATCTGATCCAGCGGGTTTCGCTCAGGGACCGCGCTGCCTTTGACGCGCTCTACCGGGCCATGTCGGCGAAACTTTACGGCATCTGCCTGCGTGTCTTGAACGATCGCGGCGAGGCGGAAGATGCACTGCAGGACGTTTTCATCAAGATATGGAACAAGGCGGACCGTTTTTCGGCCTCCGATCTGTCGCCCGTTTCCTGGCTGGCGGCTATTGCCCGCAATCAAGCCATTGACCGGATCAGGGCGCGCAAACGTCCTGCCGAAGACATTGATGCGGCGAACGATATTGCCGATGCCGCGCCCGGCGCCGAGGCCGGTCTTGTGGCGGAAGGTGAACGCGGACGCATGGAAACCTGCCTGGATGAACTCGAACGCGGGCGGGCCGAAGCGGTGCGCGGGGCCTATCTGCAGGGAGAAACTTACGCGGAGCTTGCCGAAAAGCATGGCGTGCCGCTCAATACCATGCGGACCTGGCTGCGCCGCAGCCTGATGAAACTGAAAGAATGTCTGGAGCGATGAACACGACGCCGCATGATGAACGGGAACCGGAAGGCGACGATCTCGTCGCCTCCGAATATGTTCTCGGCGTGCTGTCTGCCGGAGAAAGGCAGGCTGCGGCGGCGCGCATTGATTCCGATCCGGCTTTTGCGCGCCTCGTTGAAAAATGGGAAATGGCGCTTTCACCTTTGGCTTCAGGCTATCGCGGCATTGAGCCGCCGGACTACGTCAAGGCTGCCCTCGACAAGCGGCTGTTTGGCGACGAAAAACCCAAGGGATTTTGGTCAAGCCTGGTTTTCTGGCGCAGCCTGTCGGCTGCCGCCCTGGCGCTTGCCGCCCTGCTGGTCTTCATACAGGTGCAGCCGGTTCCGCAGGCGCAGACATTGGTTGCCTCGCTGGCCGCCGAGGACAGCGATGTCCGATACGTCGTTGTCTATGATGCACTGAACCGCGATGTCGGCCTCAATCATCTCTCCGGCCATCGCGCCGAGGGCAAGGATTTCGAGCTTTGGGTCATCGAAAAGGGCAAGGCGCCCATCTCGGCAGGAATCATTGCTGTCGGCAGCCAGATCCATATGACCATGCCGGAAGACCTTGCCCGGAAAGTGGCTGCAGGCGCGGTACTGGCCATCAGCCTTGAGCCGGGCGGCGGCTCGCCGACCGGCCAGCCGACCGGGCCGGTTGTTGCGGCAGGCGAACTCCTCAGCACATGACTTCCCAGTTTCACGCCCATCGGTCACAAGAACGTGATGATGAAACTTCCCTGAACGTTCCCCCGTTTCTCTTGTTGTCCCCGGAAAAGGGGCCAGATCAACAGGAAGGAACATGTCATGATTTCCCGCAAGCTCACTGCAGCCCTCGCCGCCACGATCGCTTTCACCGGCTTGGCCTTGGCCGCAGAAAACCCCATGGTCGGCGGCGCGCCGATGTTTGCCGACAAGAACATTGTCGAAAACGCCGTCAATTCGAAGGATCACACCACGCTGGTTGCCGCGGTGAAAGCCGCCGGACTGGTCGATACGCTGATGGGCCCCGGCCCGTTCACCGTGCTTGCCCCGGTCAATGCCGCTTTTGATGCGCTGCCCGCCGGCACCGTCGACACGCTTCTCAAGCCCGAGAACAAGGATCAGCTCGTCAAGGTGCTGACCTGCCATGTGATCGGCGCAGAGGCCATGTCATCGGCCATCATGAAAATGGTCAAGGATGACGGCGGCATGCACAAGGTCAAGACGGTCGGCGGCTGCGAGCTGATGCTCAAGGACGACGGCGGCAAGATCACCATCACCGATGAAACCGGCGGTGTTGCCAATGTCACCATCGCCGATGTCGATCAGTCCAATGGCGTCATTCACGTCATCGACAAGGTCTTGCTGCCGAAGATGTAAGCCGGCATGGTCTGGCTGCGGCCATGCCTTCATCGCAGCCAGACCCGACGCCCCGCCGCCCCCGGCGGGGCGTTTGCATGATAACCTGCCCGCCGCCCGGCCACGCGCGCGGAATTGTGATTTCCTTGTCATCGGCGAATGCTGCAAATCGCTCGAAACCACAAAGGAGACTGATGTGATGAATCGGCGCCAGTTGCTTGCCTCCGCGGCAGGTTTTGCCACCATAGCCGCCGTCGGCCGTTTCAGCATGCTGGCATCGGTCAGTCATGCCGAAGAGAAGTTCGAAATCGAAAAAACCGCCGATGAATGGCGCGCCATCCTGACGCCGGAGCAATTCGCGGTGCTGCGCGAAGAAGACACGGAGCGGCCGTTTTCGAGCCCGCTCAATGACGAACACCGCAAGGGCGTTTTCGCATGCGCAGGCTGCGATCTCGACGCTTACTCCTCCGACGCCAAATTTGATTCCGGGACGGGCTGGCCGAGCTTTTATGAGCCGCTCGCCAATGCGGTCGGCACGCGCGAGGACAATTCGCTGTTCTCCAAACGCATTGAAGTGCATTGCCGCCGCTGCGGCGGCCATTTCGGCCATGTCTTTGATGATGGACCCAAGCCGACCGGCCTGCGCTATTGCATGAACGGGCTGGCGCTGGCTTTCAAACCGGCTGCAGCATAACGGCCGGCCCCCTTTTCAAGCGGGGGGCGGGGTCAGGGGACCGGCCGGCGCGTCGCTGATGAATCAGGCGCTGCGCTTCTTTCCGGTGAACATGGATTTCACCAGATTTTCCTTGTGTTGCAGGCTAGCGAAAATTACGCCGCCCAAATGCAGGGCGATCAATCCCAATGCGGACCAGACAGCCAGTTCGTGCAGTTCCTCGACCCAGTCCACACCCCAGAAGGCGTCTGTGGTCATCAGAAAGCCGCTCAGGCAGATCAGGCCGATCACGGCAATCAGCGCCAGGATCATCATGCCGCCAGCCGGATTGTGGCCAAGATGGCGCTTGGCGCCCCCGGAAATCATGTCCTTCAAAAAAACTGCGACTTCCCGCGGCGGCCGCACGAAATCCGTGAACCGGGCATGACGGCTGCCGAAAAAGCCCCATGCAATGCGGGCGCCAACCAGTGCGGCAATCACATAGCCGGCCATTTCGTGAACCGTCTCCAGTTCATCGCCAGTCAGAAACGCAACGGCGAAAAGCGTCACCAATGACCAATGGAAGGCGCGGACAAAACGATCCCAAACCTTCACCTCGATGATCTGCGGCGGGGCGGCAATGCGCCCCGCCATGTCATGTCCGGCCGCAGACATCAGTTGGCCGTCTTGGTGGCGAGCACTTCCGCCGTCTCGGGGTTCATGACCAGCTCGACCTTGGCGCCGTCCTTGCCAATGGCGTAGACTTCGTAGCAACCGCCTTCGACCTTGACCCCGCGGGCGTCAAAACCCAGTTCAACGGCTTTCGCCTTGATCGCCTCTTCAGACATCCATTTGTCTTTGGCCACATCGCAAGTTGCGCCGGTGGCAAAAGCCGGAGCGGCGAAAGCCAGGGTGGCAGCGGTCAGCGTCAGGGCGAGGAGTTTGTGCATCGTATTGTCCTTTCGGGTTCAAAATTCTGCCGTGTTCGGCAATGATTGCTGACTAGTAGAGCACTGATGACGGCCCGCTGAGCGGCTTGGTCAGCGTTTTGTCATCGTCACAATGAGAATGACACGCCATGTCCGCGCGTATCCTGTTCCTGATCGTGTTCTGCGTCTTCGCCCCGCTGGCCGAAGGCGTCGGCGGCTTTGCCCCCGCTTATGCCGATGGCGATGGCGGCGGCGATTCAGAGGGTGGCGGCGAGGATTCCGATTCCGGCGGCGACGACGGAGGTTCGGATGATGGCGAATCGGACGACGGCGAATCGAGCGATGACGGTCAGTCTCACGATGCTGACGATGCGGCGCGCAGCCTCAAATCCGGCGACATCTTGGCGCTTCGCGAATTGGCGCGCACCGTCACGGCGCGCTACCCCGGCGAAATCATCGGCACCGAATTCAAGACAAAGAAAAATGTGCCCATCTATGAGTTTTACATTTTGCAGAAGAACGGCCGGGTGCGCGAGGTCAAGGTCAACGCGAAAACGGGCCGGATTTTGAAATAGCCAAAGGGGAGAGCCATGCGCATTTTGCTGGTTGAAGACGACATCCGCATCGCGCGTGATATCGAGGCGGCGCTGACGGCAAGCGGTTATGTCGTTGACCGCGAATCCGACGGTGAAGAAGCCTGGTTTCGTGGCGACACCGAAGACTATGCCGCTGCGATCCTCGACCTCGGCCTGCCGACCATGGACGGGCTTTCGGTGCTGAAGAAATGGCGCGCCAACAACCGTCCGTTTCCGGTGCTGGTGCTGACGGCGCGCGGCGCTTGGTCCGAACGGGTTGAGGGCATTGATTCCGGCGCAGATGACTATTTGCCAAAGCCTTTTGCGATGGAAGAACTTCTGGCCCGCCTGCGCGCCATCTTGCGGCGCAATGGCGGCCACTCGGCGCCTGCATTTTCATGTGGCGACATCACGCTTGATTCCCGCCAGATGCGGGTGACGCGCCGCGGAGTGCCATTGACCCTGTCACCACAGGAATACCGGCTGGTTGCCTATCTCATGCACAATGCCGGCCGCGTCGTGCCGCAGCAGGAATTGGCCGAACAGCTTCAAGCCGATCATTACGAGCGTGAATCCAATGCGGTGGAAGTTCTGGTTGGACGGGTACGCAAGAAACTGGGCACGGGCGCAATCGAAACCCGGCGCGGATTTGGCTACATGATTGCCGAATGAAAGCCATTGCGCTGAATTCGATACGCCTGCGCCTGCTCATTTTGGCGATGGCCGGCATTCTGGCCACACTGGCGCTTGCCGGATTTGGCTTTGTCGCCTTGTTCGAGCGCCATGTCGAGCGGCGTGTCGGCCGCGAACTTGAGACCACGATCCTGCAATTGGCCGGCAATCTGCGGCTGGGCGAAACGGGCGCATTGTCTCTTCAGCGTGAACCCGCTGATCCGCGTTTTGAAAAGCCCTATGGCGGGTTTTACTGGCAGGTCCAGGATGTGACCAAAAACAGCCTGTTGCGTTCGCGCTCCCTGTGGGATTCCGAATTGGGGCTGGATACCGATCCCTTGGCGGCGGGCGAGAGCCATTCCCATAACGGCATTTCGCCGGATGGCGAAGCTGTTCTGGTCCATGAAAAGGCAATTTTGGTCGGCGAGGGTGCCGACGAGCGCCTCGTGCGCATTTCCGTCGGTCTCGACCGCACCGAAATGGAGACGCTGAGCGCAGGCTTTGCCCGTGACATGCTTCCGGGACTGGGCCTGCTGGCTGCCGTTCTGCTGCTTGGCGGCTGGGCGCAGGTGCGTTCTGGCCTGCGCCCTCTGGGGCCCGTCAGGCAGGCTGTCGCGGATATTCGCGCCGGTTCGGCAAGCCGCCTGCCGGTCAATGTTCCATCCGAGATTTCGCCGCTGGTCGAAGAGGTCAACAGCCTGCTGTCCGGTCAGGAGCAGGAAATGAAGCGGGCGCGCGACCGCGCCGCCGATCTTGCCCATGGCCTGAAAACCCCGTTGACGGCCTTGGCCAGCGACATTGCCCGGCTGCGCGCCCGCAAGGAAAACGCCATCGCCGACGATATCGAGGCGGTTGCCCAGCAGATGGCCCGCACCATCGAACGGGAACTGGCGCGCTCGCGCCTTCGCCATTCCGCCCGTGTCATTGCACCGGTGCGGCTGGACAAGATCGTCAATGGTCTGGCGCGGACACTCAAACGCACGCCAAAGGGCGAGAAACTTGCCTATGATCTGGATGCCGGACAGACCGAGGCGGCGATGATGGCCGAGGACCTTACCGAGATACTTGGCAATCTGATGGAAAATGCCACGCGCTATGCGAAATCCAAAGTCCGTGTCGCTGCCGGCGGCAACAGCGCGGCGGCATGGGCCAGCGTTGAGGACGACGGCCCGGGCGTGCCGCCGGAAAAGCTGGCGCAAATGCAGGCGCGCGGCACGCGACTTGATGAAAGCGGCAGTTCGGGACTCGGACTGGCCATCGTTTCCGATATCCTGGCCCTGCATGGCAGTGCGCTGGAATTCTCGGCGTCAAGCCTTGGC
>JBATMU010000336.1:0-2474 GCA_049289995.1 Rhizobiaceae bacterium
AAGGCTTGAATCGACCTTCTGTTCGTTGCGGGACGTCAACGGCGCCATGCGGTTGCGCACCACGATCCAGTCGAGGATGCTGTCTTTTTCGAGGCGGCGCTCGCGGCGGGCATCACGCACCATGGCCGCATAGTGCGACACCTGTTTCACTTCGAGCGTAACAGGGTCGATCTTGGCCATGACGTCAAAATCGATGAAGCTGTCATTCATCGGCGTCACCAGCGTGTCGGCAACCCTATGGGCAAAGCGCGACAGGAATGTATCGGAGCCGGGTGTATCGATGACGATGAAGTCATGACTGCCGCCGACCTCGGCCAGTCCCTCGGTCAGCTTGCGCATGTCCTCGTTTTCCGCATCGCTCACCCGTTCACGGCGGGCGGGCGCCACATGAAAATGCGTCGGCATTTCCAGCTCGATGCCGGAGGTTTCCATCCAGCGCCGACGGTTGGCGATATAGGAGGTGAGCGTCAGCTGACGGCCGTCAAGATCGATGGTGGCGACGCGAAACCCCTGCTTGAGCAGGGAAACCGCGATATGCACGCAGGTCGTGGACTTGCCGGAGCCGCCCTTTTCATTGCCGCAAACCACCAGATGCGCAGACGATTGCACAGATTTGCGCAAGGATACGCCGGAAAACGCCATGACCCAACTCCCGAACCCGGGCAAATTATGGGCATATCTTGCTGACTGCACAATGAACAACGCCACACAGCGCCTGTAAAACTGCGGGCGTGGTAAAGCAAAACGGTTATCAGGCGTGCTTAATTTGCCGGCCTACAACAGGCCAAGCGAGGCCAGTTCCCGCTGCAGGCCTTCCGGCAGGTCATCGCCTTCACCGGTTTTCAAATCCGGCGGCGCATCGGCGGCAGTCAGATAGCGCCAGCCCTGGAACGGTCGCTTTGGATGGGGACGGGTGCGCACCGGCTTTCCCGAGAGCACGATGGCGCAGCGCACAATCCCGTCCGCGCCCGTCTCTTCGCGCAAGTTCAATATGGTTTCCCGGCACATGACCGCGCCCTTGATGACCCAATAGAGTGAGCCGCCGGCGAGGATTTCATCGCGCCGCGACGGCTTCATGCGGGTGACATGCACATGCCCGGAATGCATGGCGATCCAGGATTCAAGATCCTCGACGCTGTCGCAGCCGACACAGAGTTTGATGATGTGGAGGGGCATGGCCAAGCAAATCTAGCAAACTGCGGCGGGTGCGAATACCGCCCTTGGCTGCGGTCCACAGGCTTTCAGCATTCCACGACATTGACCGCCAGGCCGCCAAGGCTGGTTTCCTTGTATTTCTCGTTCATGTCGCGGCCGGTCTGGCGCATGGTCTCGATGGCCGCATCAAGCGGCACGAAATGTGTGCCGTCGCCCTTCTTGGCGAGTGAAGCCGCGGTCACCGCCTTGACCGCGCCCAGCGCATTGCGCTCGATGCATGGCACCTGCACCAGGCCTGCCACCGGGTCGCAGGTCATGCCGAGATGATGCTCAAGGGCAATTTCGGCGGCATTTTCGACCTGGGCCGGCGTGCCGCCCATGGCCGCAGCCAGGCCTGCCGCCGCCATGGCCGAAGCCGAGCCGACTTCGCCCTGACAGCCGACTTCCGCACCCGAGATCGACGCATTGTGCTTGATCAGCCCGCCGATGGCCGCCGCCGTCAGCAGGAAGTCGCGGATGGAGGCCTGGTCGGCCTCGGGATGAAAATGCAGCCAATAGCGCAGCACCGCCGGAATGACGCCTGCCGCGCCATTGGTGGGTGCGGTCACCACGCGGCCGCCAGCGGCATTTTCCTCGTTGACGGCCATGGCATAGACCGACAGCCAGTCATTGGCCAAAAGCGGATTGGGCCTGTTGGTGCGCCATTCCTCGTTGAGCTTATCATGGATGGCGCGCGCCCGGCGGCGCACGTTCAGGCCGCCCGGCATGACGCCCTCTTTCAACAGCCCGCGGTCGATGCAGGCCGACATGGCATCCCAGATGCGGTCGAGCCCGGCATCAAGCTCGGTCTCGCCCATCAGCGAAATTTCGTTCTCGCGCTTCATGGCGGCAATCGACAGGCCGGAGCGCTCGGCCATGGCCAGCATCTGGCGGGCAGAGGAGAACGGCCATGGCACGCGGGCCTGCTGTTTGGCCGTCTTGGCGGCCAGTTTCTGCAATTCTTCTTCGGACACAACGAAGCCGCCGCCGATCGAATAATAGACCCGGCGCAGCAGCATGCGGCCATCGGCATCGAGCGCGGAAAACTGCATGCCGTTGGCGTGTCCCGGCAACGGGGTCTTGCGATCGAGCAAGAGGTCTTTGGCCGGTTCAAAAGCATAGCCGCCTTCGTGCCCCGCGGGCGAAACCCTGCCGGATTTGCGGATCGCTTCTGCCGCCGCTTCGGCCAGATCCGGATCGAGCATTTCAGGGATGAAACCGGCGAGGCCGTGGATGACGGCGCGGTCAGACCCGTGGCCGATGCCGGTAAACGCCAGCGA
>JBATMU010000337.1:0-3878 GCA_049289995.1 Rhizobiaceae bacterium
CGAACGCACGATGACGCCTTCGTCCTCTGTCAGGCGGACAACCAGCGGGCCGATGCCCTTCTTTGCCTCGAAACTCCGGCGGCTTGCCGTATCGGCCACCAGTTCCACCCCGCCGACCAGGCCGCAATGGCGCACCTCGCCCACCAGCGGGTGCGCGGCAATCGCATCAAGCCGGGCAGCGAAAACCGGGGCCAGCCGCCGCACATGGCCAAGGATGTCGCGGCGCTGGTAAATCTCGATGGCCTTGACGCCGAGCACGCAGCCGAGCGGATGGCCGCCATAGGTGAAGCCGTGGCCGAACGCGCCAAGTTGGCGGGAATGATCGACATAGGACTGAAAAATATCCTCGGGCACCAGAACCGCACCCAGCGGCGCATAGGCCGAGGTCATCTGCTTGGCCACCGACAGCGTTTGCGGAACCATGCCCAGCGTCTGGCTGCCCCACCAATTGCCTGTGCGGCAAAAGCCGGTGATGACCTCATCGGCGATCAGGATGATGTCATGCGCCTTGAGGATCGGCTGGATCGCCTCAAAATACCCTTGTGGCGGCACGATCACCCCGCCCGCACCCATCACAGGTTCGGCAATCATCGCGGCAATCGTGTCGCCGCCTTCGCGTTCGATCAGCGCTTCGAGATTGGCGGCGAGCCGCGCGGTGAACTCGGCTTCGCTCTCGCCGTCAACGCCAAAACGGTAGTGATGCGGGCAATCGGTGTGCAGAACCCGGTCGACCGGCAGGTCGAAACCGGCATGGTTGCCCGGCAGGCCGGTCAGCGATGCGGCCATGACGGTCACGCCATGATAGGCTTTCACCCGGCTGATGATCTTCTTCTTGTTGGGCAGGCCGCGCGCATTGTTCATGTACCAGGCCAGCTTGACCTGCGTGTCATTGGCTTCCGAACCGGATGAGGTGAACAGCACCTTGGAAATCGGCACCGGCGCGATCTCCTTGAGCTTCTCGGCCAGTTCGATGGCCGGTTCCGTGCCTTTGGCGCCGAAGATATGATAATAGGGCAGGGTGGACAGCTGCTCGGTCGCCGCCTCGATCATCTCTTCATCGCCGAAGCCGAGCCCCGCGCACCACAGCCCGGCCATGCCCTCGATATAGAGCCGCCCCTGCGTGTCAAACACATGTACGCCCTTGCCGCGCCCCATGATGGTCGGACCGATCTCGCGCAGCCGGTGGATGGGCGCATAGGGGTGCAGGACGGCATCAAGATCGCGGGTCTGGACATTGCTGAGCGGCAGGCCGGGCATTTGCGTTTTCCAATTGGCAAGACCGGCAGCATAACTTGGCGCAAGCCGGCTTGGAATGCCCGTGTCTGCCTCAGGAGTTCAGTTTCTCCAGCTTCGCCATGACGCCGGTAAACGAAGCGGCAAGCCCGGCGAACGGCGCCAGCCCGCCATCGCTGTCGCCCACCTTGATCGCCTCGCCATCGCGGCTCAGCGTGACAATCAGCACGCGGGCCTCGCCGCCATCGCGGATGGCCACCGCCGCCACACGCTGGAACTGCAGGTCTTCGCCGGCCGGAAACTGGAACAGGATCGCGCCGCCAAGCGGCTCCAGCGCCCGCGTCAAGGCGCCGTCGAAACCGTGTTCGGTGAGATTCTGCAGGCTGATGGCCAATTCCAGCTCGACGCCTTCAAGGCTGAGCGGCACGGTTTCGGGGCCGGATGCGGGTAACGCGGGTTGAACGGTCATGCTGGTGCTCCATGCTCACTGCCACAACCCGCCTGTCCCTAGGCTCTTTCGCATTGATGGCTGCAATAAGGCGGCATTTCCCGCTGGACAAAACCGCAAGCCGCCGCAGAATGAGCGGCAGCAATCCCGGGAGGAAAACATGCTTGGACTGATGCAGGAATGGCCGCTTGTCTGCCACAAGATCCTTGACTACGCCGCCCGCCAGCATGGCGGCCGCGAAGTCGTCTCGCGCTCGGTCGAAGGGCCGATCGTGCGGACCGATTGGGCAGGCATCCGAACGCGCGCCTTGAAGGTCGCCCAGCTTCTGTCGCGTGAAGGGTTCAAGCAAGGCGAGCGCATCGCCACGCTTGCCTGGAACACCGGTCGGCACATCGAAGCCTGGTACGGTATCATGGGCATGGGCGGCGTCTATCACACGCTCAATCCGCGGCTGTTTCCCGAACAGATTGCCTGGATCATGAACCATGCCGAGGATTCGGCGATCTTTGCCGACCTGACTTTCATGCCGATCCTCGAAAAGATCGGGCCGCTGGTCAAAACCCTGCGCAAGGTCATCGTGCTCACCGACAAGGCGCACATGCCGGAATCAAAACTCGCCAATATCGTCTGCTATGAGGAATGGCTGGAAGGCGCGGACGGCGATTTCAACTGGGTTGAGCTTGATGAACACGCCGCTGCCGGCATGTGCTACACATCGGGCACCACGGGCGATCCCAAGGGCGTGGTCTATTCGCACCGTTCCAATGTGCTGCACGCCATGATCGCCTGCCAGAAGGACGCCATGGGCGTCGGCTCCAATGACGTCATCCTGCCCATCGTGCCGATGTTCCACGCCAATGCCTGGGGACTGGCGCAGTCTGCGCCCATGGTCGGCGCCAAGCTTGTCATGCCGGGCGGGCGCATGGATGGCGCCGCCGTCTGGGAATTGCTGGACACCGAGAAGGTCACCATGAGCGCCGCAGTGCCGACCGTTTGGCTGATGCTGCTGCAATACATGGAGGAGAATTCCAAAACGCTGCCGCACTTGAAAAGCGTCATCATCGGCGGTTCGGCCTGCCCGCGTTCGATGACCAAAAAATTCCGCGATGTCTATGGTGTGGATGTCATCCATGCCTGGGGCATGACCGAAATGAGCCCGCTTGGCTCGCTCGGCACCATGAAGCCGCAGCATGCCGCCCTCACCGGCGAAGAGCAGCTCGATATCAAGCAGAAGCAGGGCTATGCGCCGTTCGGCGTCGAGATGAAGGTGACCGGCGACGAAAACGACGAGCGGCCATGGGATGGCAAGACGTTCGGACGGCTGAAAGTTCGCGGCCCGGCGGTGGCGAAGGCCTATTATGGCGGGGCGGGCGAAGATCAATTCGACGCCGAAGGCTGGTTTGACACCGGCGATGTCGCCACCATCGACCGCGACGGCTACATGCAGATCACTGACCGCGCCAAGGATGTCATCAAGTCGGGCGGCGAATGGATTTCGACCATCGATCTTGAAAACCTCGCCGTTGGCCATCCCGATGTTGCCGAAGCGGCGGTAATCGGCATTGCCCATCCGCGCTGGGACGAGCGCCCGCTGCTGGTTATCCAGCGCAAGCCGGGTCGCGAGCCGTCAAAGGAGGAAATCCTCGCCTTCATGGACGGCAAGATCGCCAAGTGGTGGATGCCGGACGACGTGGCGTTTGTTGATTCCATTCCGCATACGGCGACCGGCAAGATCCAGAAAATCACGCTGCGCGAACAGTTCAAGGACTACACGCTGCCGACGGCCTGAGTTTTGGACGGCAGAGTTTGCGCTTGATATTGCTGCCCGGTTCATTGCATGCCGGGCGGCAGTCAATTCGGAAAACGCATGACAGGCATTTATCAGACCCGGACTTCTGGCGCAGCAGGCTGGGCGCTGGCCGTTGCGCGGTTTTCAACCGTGCTTCTGGCGCTGGCCGCACTGGTGCACCGTTACCGCTTTTTGGGAACGCCGGATTTCCTGGCCGTCATGTTGGTGATTTCCGGCCTTGCAATTTTCGCATTGCTGTTGGCTGCATTCAGCTTTCGCGCGGTTTGGAAGCGTGGTGATGAGGGCGGCACCGCCATCGCCGCTGCCGTGTTCTATTCGGCAATTGCGCTGGCGCCTTTGGCTTCGGTCAGCGTGATGTCGCTGGTATTCCCCGCAATCCATGATGTT
>JBATMU010000338.1:0-9372 GCA_049289995.1 Rhizobiaceae bacterium
GGCCAGTGTCACATGCATGGCGCGCCGCGCGTCGCCCGCGCCACGCAGGATGCCGGCTGCCGCCATGCCCACCGCCAGAACCGGCGATGACGGCATGACGATCTGCATGAAGCCGGTCGCCAGTTGCAGGGTCTCGCCTTTGGCGCCCAACAGCGACAGCAGGTCTTCGATGAACGGAAACAGGGCAATCGCCAAAATGCTGGACGCGCCAAGCGAGTAGCCGAGCGCGACGCCGCCTATTTGCGCGGCGGCAATGCGGTTGCCGGCGCCCAAGGCCCGCGCCACCATGGCCGAGGCCGGAATGGTCAGACCGATGGCCAACGACGTCGTGAAAAACATCAGCGTGCCGGCAAAACCCACTGCCGCCGCCAGTTCGCTGACGCCAAGCCGCGAAATGTAAAACAAATTGAGCACGTCGACCACGAACACGGCGATCAGCCCGATCGAGCCGGTTGCCGCCGTGACGGCAACATGCCGGAAAATCGAACCGGTGACGAAGACTGCCGGCTTGCTCATGCGTCGGCCCGGCTGTCTTCCGCCTCCGGCTTGTCAAGGCGTTGTGACTCGCGCTGGGGTTTGATCAGCGGCTCGGGCGTGACCGGCTTGCGGTAAAGCTTTTCGCGGCCAGCCGTGATGCCTTCGGTGGCTTGAAGGGCCAGCCGTTCGGCATCGCGCCTGCGCACGTCCTCGGTGATGGCATAGGCTTGGGTTTCGTCCATGCCGAGCGCTTCAAGCGTCTTGCGCCCGAATACCAGGCCGGATTCGAATGTCTCGCGGATTTCGTAATCGACACCCATTTCGCGCAATTCCAGCGCATGCACGCGGTCGTAAGAGCGTACATAGAGGCGTACTTCCGGATATTCCGACTGGATGAGCTTGACGATCCGCGTTGTGACGTCCTTGTCGCGGGTGCAGACCGCCACCAGCCGCGCCTGCCTGATGCCTGCTGCTTCCAGCACATCCTTGCGCGTACCGTCGCCAAAATAGATCTTGAACCCGAAATTTGCGACTGTACGCACCCGGTCGGCGGAATGGTCGATAATTGTCACGTCCGAACCGCCGGCCAAAAGCGCTTGCGCGGCGATCTGCCCGAAACGCGAGAACCCGATCATCAGCACATCCGCGCCCGCACCTTCAAAGTCCTCCTCCATGGTCTCAGGCTTTTTGGCGGGCAGCAGCAAACCGGACAAACGCACTGCAAGTGGCGTCAGCGCCATGGACAGCGTGACGATGCCGACCAAAAGGGATGCGGTCTCCGCGCCGACAAGATTGGCCGCTGCCGCCGCCGAAAACAGCACGAAGCCGAACTCGCCGCCTTGGCTGAGCAGCAATGCCGTCTTGACGCTGTCGCGGCGGCCATGTCCGGTGATCCGCATCAGGACCGCCAGAAGCATCGCCTTGACCGCCATCATCAAAGGCACGGCAATGACGATGACCGGCCATTGCGAAACGATGACGCCGAGATCGAGCGACAAGCCGACCGCCATGAAAAACAGGCCGAGCAGGATGCCGCGAAACGGCTCGATATCGGCTTCGAGCTCGTGCCGATAGGACGATTCAGCCAGCATCACACCAGCGATGAAGGCGCCCATGCCCATTGACAGGCCCGCAGTTTGCAGGAGTGCGCCAGCGCCGATCACCACAAACAGCGCCGCTGCAATCATCGCTTCACGCGCGCCCGCGTTGGCGATGATTCGGAACAACGGGTTGAGCAGGTAGCGCCCGGCCAGAACCAGTGCGGCAATCGCTGCAATCGCCAGCGCAAAGCCGCCAAAGCTCAGCCCGCCGCCGTCTGCTTGATCGGGCGCGAAAAGCGGTATCAGCGCCAGGAGAGGCACGATGGCCAGATCCTGGAACAACAGGACGGAAAACGCCGTCTGGCCATAGCGCTGGTTGCGAGCGCCGTCGGCATCAAGAATCTGCATGGCGAACGCCGTCGACGACAATGCAAGTCCGAACCCGGCCAGAACGGCGGCAGGCAGCGCCAGACCGGCGAGAAAATGCGCCAACGCGGCCAACACCACGCCGGTGACAAGAACTTGCGCCGCCCCCAAGCCAAAGATCGCCCGCCTGAGCGCCCAAAGCCGTGAAGGTTTCAATTCAAGCCCGATTACGAAAAGCAGGAACACCACGCCAAGTTCGGCAACATGCAGGATGTCTTCGCCGCCGGTGATCAGCCGCGCTGCCGGACCGATGACCACACCGGCCGCCAGATAGCCAAGCACCGTGCCAAGTCCGAGCCAGCGAAACAGCGGCGCGGCAATCACCGCTCCGCCAAGCAGGATCAAAGCCTGCGCCAAAAGCCCCGAGCTTTCCATGTCCATGATTCTGCCCCGCTCTGCCCTGCCGCCCATTGCACAGTGCGGTCATGAACCATAGATGGAGCGGCAGCACGCCATTTTAAGGGCACGCTCCGGAAAAGCGCCGGTAAAATGCCGCCAGGACCGGAAAAAACCCATGACCGACAAGGCCGCCAGCAAGCTTCTCGATTCCGTCGCCGCTTTGGTCGAAGCTGCCCGGCGCGCCGGCGCCGATCAGGCCGATGCGGTGGCCGTGCGCGGCGCCTCCCACAGTGTCTCCGTCCGGCTTGGAAAGGTCGAAGCGTCGGAATCTTCCGAAAGCGATGATATCGCCTTGCGGGTCTTTGTCGGACAGCGCGTCGCCAGCGTTTCAGCAGGCGCCGATGCCGATCCTGCTGAACTGGCGGCCCGCGCCGTCGCCATGGCCAGGGTTTCACCAGAAGATCCCTATCAAGGCCTTGCCGATGCCGATGACCTTGCGGGCCAGATTGCCGGGCTCGACCTGCTCGATGCCACCGAAATCAGCACCGAACAGCTCCGGCGGGATGCGCTCGCCATGGAAGAGGCAGGCCTTGCCGTGCCAGGTGCTGCCAATTCCGCCGGTGCGGGCGCCTCAGCCGGCCGGGGCGGCTTGGTGCTGGCCACGTCAGCGGGTTTTACCGGCCAATACATGGCTTCGCGTTTTTCGCGCTCTGTCTCCATCATTGCCGGGTCCGGAACGGCCATGGAGCGCGATTATGACTTTTCCTCGCGGCTGCATTTTGCCGATCTGGATACACCCGAAGCCATTGGCAAATCGGCCGGCAACCGCGCTGTCCGCCGCCTTGGTGCGCGCCAGGCCAAAACCGGGCCGGTGACCGTCATATTTGACCCGCGCGTGGCGCGCGGCATTGCAGGCGCTTTGGGCGGCGCCATCAACGGCGCATCCGTTGCCCGCAAGACCAGCTTTCTCAAGGACAGCATGGGCAAGGCGGTGGCTTCCGCCGCCATCACGATGATTGATGATCCCTTGCGCCGCCGGGGACAGGCCTCGCGGCCGTTTGATGGCGAAGGCGTCGCCGGCTCCCGCCTCGCCATGGTGGAAAACGGTGTCCTGAACCATTGGTTCCTGTCATCATCAGCGGCCCGCGAATTGGGCCTGAAGACCAATGGGCGGGGCGCGCGCGGCGCTTCTTCGGTCAATCCGTCATCGACCAACTTGTCCATTGAACCGGGATTGGCTTCGCCCGAAGAGATGATTTCATCGCTGAAATCCGGGTTCTATGTCACGGAAGTGTTCGGCCAGGGCGTCAACATGATCACCGGCGAGTATAGCCGCGGCGCATCCGGATTCTGGATCGAGAACGGCGAAATCGCCTATCCGGTCTCCGAAGTCACCATCGCGTCCAATCTCAAGGACATGTTCCTGTCCATGCAGCCCGCCAATGACCTCGACCGCAATTTCGGAACGGCCGCGCCGACGCTGCTCATTGAAGGAATGACGCTTGCCGGAAACTGACAGCCAGGATTTCGAGCGCGAACTGGCGCTGATTGCCGGAGCGGCGCGCCGGGCGGGCGAGATCGCCATGCGTTATTTCCGCGCCAGCCCTGAAGTGTGGATGAAACACGGCCAATCACCGGTCAGCGAGGCCGATCTGGCTGCCAATGCCTTTCTGCATGAACATCTGATAGGTGCCCGGCCGGACCATGGCTGGCTTTCCGAAGAAACCGCCGATTCACCGGATCGGCTTGCGTGCCGCCGCACCTTCGTGGTCGATCCGATTGACGGAACAAGGGCGTTTATCGACGGGCATGACACCTGGTGCGTCTCCATCGCCGTGGTGGAAAACGGCCGCCCGATTGCCGGAGTGCTCGATTGCCCGGCTCTCGGGCATGTTTACACCGCCCGGCGCAACGGGCCGGCCCTGCGCAACGGCATTGCTCTTTCCGTCGCATCATTGCCGGATGCGCCGCTTGTCGCCGGCCCGGCCAAGCTCATTGAAGCGGCCGAAACCGCTTCCGGCCGTACATTTCGGCGCAAGGGCCATGTGCCGTCATTGGCGATACGCATCGCCATGATCGCCGCAGGCGAGCTTGATGCCACCTTCGTCAAGGCAAATTCCCATGATTGGGACCTTGCAGCGGCGGACATGGTGCTGGAAATGGCAGGCGGCGGCGTTCGCGACAGCGCTGGCTGCATTCTTTCCTATGCGGGTCCGGATCCTCGCCGCGGATCGCTCGTGGCTGGCAGCGAGCCGCTGCTTTCAGAACTGGGACATTCCCTGGCGAGCGAACAAGCCTGAGCACAGGCGCACCCAAAAGGTTTGCTAATGCACGAAAACCAGCTAGACGCTGGGCAACAATTCTGTCGAACGGGGCAAAACGGAATGACGGACGGGCAGAACTCCAAGCAGCGGCTTCATCTGGTATTCGGCGGTGAACTCGCCAGGCTGGGATCGGTTGAATTCCGTGATCTCGACAAGCTCGACATTGTCGGAATTTTCCCCGATTACGCATCCGCTGCCGCTGCCTGGCGCGCCAAGGCGCAGGCCACCGTGGACAATGCCCATATGCGCTATTTCATCGTGCACATGCACAAGCTTCTCGATCCAGAAACTGCCGGGGCGAAAGCCGGGTGACCGTCTTGACGAAATCCAGCGAGCCAAACCGCGGAAAGGTTGTGCGCAGGCCGCCAACCCGGTTGAAGCGCATCTGGATCAGAATCCGCCAGCCGATTGCCCGTTCGTGGCTGTTCAAGCACGCACTGGCAGGCGCAATCGTCGCCTATCTGCGCCTCGTCAAGGCGACAAACCGCAAGGTGACCAGTGTTGAAGACAATGACGAATTCGTCAGCCTGAACGGGCCTTTGATTGTGGCGCTCTGGCATGGCCAGCATTTGCTGTCACCTGTCTACTGGCCGCGCCGCCATCCGGCGGTCGCCATGCTGTCGCGCAGCGCCGATGCCGAATTGAACGCCATCGCTGTCAACATGCTGGGCATCGAGGCGGTGCGCGGGTCCGGCGGGCGTGAAGAGGCGCATGATCCGGGCAAGGGCGGGGCGCGCGCGCTGATCGGCCTGAAAAAAGCCCTCGAACAGGGCAAGAACGCGCTGATGATCGCCGACATCCCGCATGGCCAGGCCCGGCAAGCCGGACTTGGGATTGTCACGCTTGCCCGCCTGTCCGGCCGCCCGATCGTGCCTGTCGCCATTACCACCAGCCGGCGGCGGGTGCTGGAATCGACCTGGGACAAAACTGTCATCAATCTGCCCTTTGGCCGCGCTGCCGCCGTTCCTGGCGCGCTGATTTACGTGCCAGCCGACGCCGATGACGCCATGATGGAATCCAAACGCCGCGAACTGACCGAAGCGCTGAATGCTGTCACCCAAAACGCGCAGGCCTTGGTGGACAAACGGCCATGAGCGAGCGCTGGGCCAGAACCCTGCTTGGAGCTTATCGCTGGGTTGGTGCGGCGGCCTACCCGTTCATCGGCGCTTATGTCGCGTGGCGGGCCAGCAAGGGCAAGGAAGACCGCCTGCGCCGCCGCGAACGCTATGGAGTGGCCGGAATGCCGCGCCCGGAAGGCCCGCTGGTCTGGGTGCATGCAGCCAGTGTCGGTGAGACGATTGCCGTTGTGCCCATGGTCAGCCGCATCGCTTCGCTTGGCATCAATGTCGTGCTTACGACCGGCACGGTGACGTCGGGCCAGGTCGCCAACGAACGGCTGGGCGGCACGGTGATCCATCAGTATGTTCCGCTTGACCTCAAACCTGCCGTGAGCCGCTTTCTAACCCATTGGCGGCCGGACCTGGCGATCATTGCAGAGTCCGAAATCTGGCCGATGACCATTCTGGAGCTTGGCGCCCGCCGTGTGCCGCAGGTGCTGGTCAATGGCCGCCTTTCCGACCGCTCCTATGCCTCTTGGCAAAAGCGTCCGTGGCTGGCTGCGGCGTTGTTCGAAAACCTCTCGCATGTCGTGGCGCAGTCGGAGGTCGACGGCTCCCGTTTCTCCGATCTCGGAGCACGTCCTGTCACCGTGTCGGGAAATTTGAAAGTCGATACATCGCCGCCGCCGGTTGACGAGGCGGCGCTGGCCGCGTTGCGCCGCACGATCGGCAACCGCGTGACATGGGCCGCGACTTCCACGCACGACGGCGAGGAAATGATCGCCGCCGAGGTCCATAAACTGCTAGCGCCGCGCCATCCCGGCCTTCTGACCATCATCGTGCCGCGTCATCCTGACCGGGCAGCGAAACTGGAAGCCGAGTTTTCGCAAATGGGCATAAAAGTCGCGCGCCGCAGCACCATGGACCCGGTGACTGCCGATACCGGCATCCTGCTCGGCGATACGATCGGCGAAATGGGGCTATATCTGCGGCTGACCGACATTGCCTTTGTCGGACGTTCGCTGACAGCCGATGGCGGCCAAAACCCGCTCGAACCGGCCATGTTGGGAACCGCCGTGCTCTCGGGCCGCAATATCCAGAATTTCCGTGAAGCCTATCAAAAGCTGATTGCGAGCGGCGGCGCGCGGCTCGTCAATGACCGCGACATGCTGGCCGGTGCGGTCAACTTCCTTTTGAAAAACCCGGCGGTCAAACAGAAGATGATGGCAGCTGGCCAGGTCGCCGTCGAAGACATGCGCGGTGCGCTCGACCGCACCATGCGCGCACTCGAGCCTTACATTCAGCCTTTGGTCGTTGAAGCCCGCCTTGCCGGCTCGGCTGGAAGAAAGCGCTGACATGGCTTCCGAAGCGCCGCCCTTCTGGTGGGAAAAATCTGATTGGCGGGCGTGGTCCTTGTTGCCTTTGTCTGCGGCTTACGGCGCTGTTGCCGGCTGGCGCATGAACGCCGCCCAACCCGAAAAAGCCGGTCTGCCGGTCCTTTGTGTCGGCAATTTCACCGTGGGCGGAGCCGGCAAGACACCGGTCGCCATAGCCTTGGCTCGCGCCGCGCGCGAGCGAGGCCTCAAACCCGGGATTCTGTCCCGCGGTCACGGCGGCACGAATGCCGTACCGAAGATCGTTGACCTGGCCCATGATTCCGCGCGCAGTGTCGGCGACGAGCCTTTGCTGCTGGCCCGGCATGCGCCGGTAGCCGTTTCCGTCGACCGCCCGGCCGGCGTAAAATTGCTCATCGAGGCAGGCGCGGATTTTCTTATCATGGACGACGGTTTCCAGAGCCGCCGCATCGCAACCGACTATGCGTTGATTGTCGTTGACGCCATGTTCGGGCTGGGCAACGGACATGTCATTCCGGCCGGTCCGCTGCGCGCTCCGCTGGCAATCCAGCTTCGATACACAGACGCTGTTTTGGCGCTGGGCGAAGGTGACGGTGCCGATGCAGCAATCCGTCTCGCCGCCCGCGCCGGCAAGCCGGTGCATGCCGCCAGCATTTCGCCGTCCGGCGCCGAAAAATTCGCCGGCCTGAAATGCCTGGCCTATGCCGGCATCGGTCACCCCGAAAAATTCTACCAGACACTGGCCGCCGCAGGTGCAGAGGTCGCGGCAAGCCGGGCATTCCCGGACCATCATCCTTTTTCCGATTCCGAATGCGAGGCGCTGCAAAATGAAGCGGCCCATTCCGGTCTGGTGCTGGTGACCACCGCCAAGGACGCTGTCCGGCTGGTTGACGGCACGGCCGCGGCCAGATCCTTGCTTGCGGAAACGCTTGTGCTTGAAATCGAGGCGCAATGCGACGATCCCGGCGCACCGGCCCGCATCATCGCCGAAACGCTTGAACGGTTTGGCCGCAGGCGCTGAGACGTCTCAGCCCTGCCGGCGGCGCAGGCCGGGATTGTGAGCCATTTCGGCAGCCAGCGATGCAGCAGCATCCAGGTAGGCTTCCTGCCGGTCAACGCTCCAATATTTCAGTTCGTCCAGCGCGATGGATTGGCCGGTCATCGCGCAGCGCACGAAGGCGCCCGGGCTGATGACCTGAAAGTCGCCATCCAGATAGCGCACGCGCGCCTCGCTTTTGCCGGAGCCTTCAAACCTGTTCATGCCGTTTCTAACGCCATATTTTGCGGTTTCGGTCAAGGATTGCCCATGCGCCAAAAGTGGAATTACGTCCGCCCGAACAGCCGCTCGATATCGGCAAGTTTCAGCTCGATGAAGGTCGGCCTGCCATGATTGCAGGTTTCCGAGCCAGGTGTCGCCTCCATTTGCCGCAACAGCGCATTCATCTCTTCTGGCCGCATGCGCCGCCCTGACCGCACCGAACCATGGCAGGCCATGGACGAGGCAATCCGGTCCAGCCTGCCGCGCAAGCCGTCGGCTGTTCCCGCCTCGGCCAACTCATCGGCGAGATCGCGCACCAGCTTCTGCACATCGGTTTCGCCCAAAAGCCCCGGTGTTTCACGCACACACACCGCGCCCGGCCCGAACCTTTCAAGCGCCAGCCCGAACCGCGCCAGGCTTTCGGCATGCGCCGCAAGCCGGTCTGCGTCGTCTTCGGAGAGGTCAATGATTTCCGGAAGCAGCAGGATTTGCGAGGGCACGGGCCGGCTGTCGAGCGCGCTCTTCAGCGCCTCATAGACCAGGCGTTCATGGGCGGCGTGCTGATCGACGATGACCAGCGAGTCCGGCGTCTGCGCGATGATGTAGTTTTCATGGATCTGTGCCCGGGCCGCGCCCAGCCGCCCGGCCATTTCCGGTTCGGTCACATCGGCGCGGGCTGACGGAGCATGGCCAAAGGCGGCCTGTGCGGTTTCGGCGAAGCCTTTCGGGCTGGCAGTGTTGAAAGTGCCCCAATCCCGTGTGAATTGCCGCGCTGCGCTGCCCATCGGCGCATAAAACGCCTGCGCCATTGAAGAGGCCGCCGCCGTGGACGGCCGCACCTGGGCCGCGTCAAGCGCCTGGCGGATGGCGCCCACCAAAAGGCCGCGCACCAGGCCGGGATCGCGGAACCGCACATCGGCCTTGGCCGGATGCACGTTCACATCCACCAAAGCCGGATCAAGTTCGATATAAAGCGCGCACAATGCATGCCGCCCGGAGGCCAGCCGGTCGGCATAGGCGCCGCGGATGGCGCCCAAAAGCGCCTTGTCGCGCACCGGCCTGCCATTGACATGCAGATATTGCGACAGGGCATTG